>DASUNJ010000651.1:0-2815 GCA_036277235.1 Thermoanaerobaculia bacterium
TAGCTGGTCTTCGAACACGGACGAACCAAATGAACACCCGGACTTTGACATCAAGAGCGGGTATCAGCTCGTGGCGAGCCACACGTTGAACCACTCGTTGAAGTGCCTCGACGTCTATCAAGGGAGCATGGCCAATGGCGCATCGTTGATCCAGTACGACTGTGGCCCTCCGAAAACATCCCTCAATCAGGTCTTCACGCTCTGGCCGACTGCACCTGGCGAGTACCAGATCCGGGTGCGCAAGTCGGGCCGCTGCGTCGACGTCACGGCTGGGAGCCAGAGTCCCGGCCAGCAGCTCAGCCAGTACGACTGCTTGGGTGCTGGGCAACTCAACCAGATCTGGCGCGGGGAACCGATGCAATATCTAGAAGACAAAAACGTGCTAACCCGCTTCGTTGCGAAGCACAGCAACCAGTGCATGGACGTGCGGGAATCGAGCCAGGCGAACGGCGGAATAGTCCAACAGTACCCATGTATTGGCACCCAGCCCAATCAGCTCTGGACATTCAAATCGGTGGAATCCGATCCGGTCCCGCTCGATGCCGACGTCGTCATCGACGAGCTCTGGCATGGTCATCCAGGCTACGTGACCTTCCATGGCAGCGTGACGTCGAACGGCTACGACATGGACCCCTACTGGGTCAACGTGAACTTCCAGAAGGAAGTGGCGCCTGAAAGCTGGCAGACGATCCAAGAGGCATCCAGGGCGTTCGAGTTGCCGCCGAACGGTCAGTTCTCCCACCCCTGGTACTGGGGGCTCGGTGCGGCTAAATGGCGCACCCGAGTGGTCCTTCAGGGAGAAGGCCCGCTTCAAGGCGAGGCTTTCAAATACACCTACTTCACGGTTCGCGACGGCTACAGGATCAAGTTCCGCCACTCGGGGCGCTGCCTCTCCGCCTCGGCGAATGGCACCGCGAACGGGACTCCGTTCATTCAGTGGGACTGCAGTGGCGCGTCGAACCCCTACGAGGGCCAGACGTTCTCGTTCAGGCCGTTGGGCGCCCCCGGGAGCAACTACTTCCAGATCCTGCCCGATACGACGGCTGGGTCAGCGAATCCCTATGAGGGCAAGTGCGTCGACGTGGGGGGGAACACGACGACCATGGGCGCCGCGCTGGTGCTCTACCAGTGCCTAGGGCCGAGCCAGTGGAACCAGATCTGGAACATCGTGCCGATCTCCGGGCAGCCACCATGGTTTGCGGCGATTGCCGTGCACTCGAACCAGTGCATGGACGTAGAAGGCCAGAGCACTGCCAACGGTGCCCGCATCCAGCAGTGGGGATGCTATTGGGGCGGAAACCAGCAGTGGCAGTTCATCCCGGTGGGATGACGAGTCATTCGCCAAAGGAGGCTTGACTAGAGTTCGACCGCTCATGCGGGTCCAGCTCCTCAACGTCGGTTGGCTGACTGCGCCCGCCTCACTGATGCGGCGAGGGGAGCCGGATGGGGCGCTTGTCCGGCTCCCGGTTCCCGCCTATCTGATCGAGACCGAGGCGGAGCGGATCCTGGTCGATACGGGGCTGCACCCCGACGCGGTCGCCGACGCCTCCGGCTACTACGGGGAGTCGGCCGCGCTGGACCTGTTCGGGTTCGAGCAGGAGCGGCACATCGCCGAGCAGGTCGACCTCGACACGGTGACGATGGTCGTCCTCACCCACCTGCACTGGGACCATGCCGGCGGCCTGCCGCTCGTGCCGGCATCGGTCCCGTTGGTGATCCAGAGCCGCGAGTGGGCGGCTGGGCACGACAAGGGCGCGGTGAGGCGCAACTTCCTCTTTCCGCGTGACTACGCCGGCGAGGAGCGCCCTCTCGTCCTAGTCGAGGGCGACCATGACCTGCTGGGCGACGGCTCGATCGAGCTCCTCCTGACCCCTGGGCATACCCCAGGCCACCAGTCGGTGCGGGCCGGAGACCTCGTGATCGGCGCCGACGTCGCCCACTTCGCCGGCGGGCTCGACGACCGGCGCTTTCCCGCGTTCGGCGACGACCACGAGGAGCAGGGGCGTTCGGCGGACCGCCTGCGCGAGCTGCGCGACGCCGGCCTCACGGTGATGCCCGGCCATGACCCCGACGTCCTGCGCCCGGGCCCTCTGCAATAGGATCGGCCGGGTGAGGGGGGTCAGAGGCATCGTCGGAGCGCTGATCGCAGCGCTGATCGCGCTCGGCGCGACCGGGGTCGCGAGCGCGGCGACCCTGAAGGCGAGCTACCAGCTGCGCGGCACGCTCTCCTCCGACGTGCCCGGCGCGCCGGACCTGACCAGCCTTGGCGCGGGCAATAGCTTCATCTCTGAGGAGATCGACGGCGTCAGCCGCCAGGTGCTGGCCTTCCCCAAAGGCAACGGCCTCGCCCTCAACACGACCGGGCTGGTCGATCCCCGCAGCTACTCGGTCGTGGTGCTGTTTCGCCTCGCCGAGCTGGGTGGCTACCGGCGCATCCTCGACTTCAGCGACAGCACCTCCGACGACGGCTTCTACAACTTCAGCGGCAAAGCCGTGATCTACGGTGGCGGCGCGGCCAGCCGCGGCGTCGTGTTCGGCGAGTCCTACGCACAGGTGACGTTCACGAGCACGCCGGCCGGAGGCGACAGCGCCGCGCAGCGGGTCGTCGCCTATGTCGACGGGTCCCAGGCAGCCTCGGCGACCGCCCCCGAGGGCTTCCAGCTCGCGGCGGGCGCCCTGCGCCTCTTCCAGGACAACACCAGCGGCCCGGCCGGCGGCGAGGAGTCGGCCGGAGCGGTCGCCTGCGTGCTGGTCTACGACGGCGCCCTGAGCGCCGCGGAAGTCGAGCAGCTCGCCGCCGAGCCCACCCTCTGCC
>DASUNJ010000652.1:0-2043 GCA_036277235.1 Thermoanaerobaculia bacterium
TCCTGGCGGCGTACCACATGCCCGGCGTGCGGGATGTCCTCGGGGCTCTTCCGGTGCTCGGTAAGGCCGCGCACCATCGCTTGATTTTCGGCATCGAGCTGGGCTTGGCCCTCCTCGTCGGCGCCGGTTGCGACCGGTGGCTGGAGGGGAAGGGTAGGGGGATTGTGGCCGGGGCGGCCCTGGTGGCCGTGCTCCTCGGCGCGGCATGGCTGACGATTCCGAATCCGCAACCCGGCTGGACCCTGGGGGCCGTCGCTGTGGCTCTTCTCCTCGTCGCGTCCTTGAAGTGGCCGCGGGAGCGGCGCTGGGCCTGGTTTCCCCTTCTCCCGGCGGTGGCCATGATCGATCTGCTGCTCGCCCATGGCGGCATCCTGCGGGCGATCCCTCTCGATCGGCTCTATCCGGAGACCGGCGCCGTCCGCTTCCTCCAGGCCCAGGAGGGGAGGGTGGCAGGGCTCGGGCAGGCGCTCCGGCCCAACGCCGCGCTCGTCCATGGCCTCTTCGATCCGCGGGGGGACGATCCGGTCAAGCTGGAGCGTTACGAGGCGGCCTACCGCTCGTTCGCGCCCGGGAACCCGGTCTTCTTCGAGCCGATCCAGCGGTGGGACGATCCCTGGCTCGACCGGCTCGGCGTCCGGTGGGTGGTGGCCGGTCCGCACGAGGAGGGGTTCGGCTGGCGACTGGCTTATCAGGGGGTGGATGCCCGCGTCTATGAGCGGCCCGGCGCCCTGCCCCTGGTGCGTTGGACGGCGGGCGGGGGAGCGCTCGTAGACGAGAGGATGACCCGTCCCGGCTTCTGGAAGATCTCCTGGTGGACTCCCCGCCGCTCGACCCTCGTCGTGGCCGAGACCTGGGACCGCGGCTGGCGCGCTTCGGCCGGGGGAAAGCCGGTGCCGGTCGTCCCGGTCGAGGGCGCGCTGCTGGGAATCGAGCTGGGACCCGGCGCCGGAAGCCTGGAGCTGCGCTACCGGCCCGCCGGGCTGGTGGCGGGTGCCTGGCTTTCCGTCCTTGGCCTGGTCGGGCTTGCTGCGTTGCGCCGGCGAAGGAATCCGCGCCCATGAAGATCAGGCCCACTCAACCGGAAGACCTCCCTTCCCTCTCCGCCCTCTTCGCGGACCGCTTCGGCCACACGCTGGAGCCGGACGAATGGGAGTGGAAGTACCGCCATCTCCCGGGGGAGGCGCGCAGCTTCGTGGCGGTCCAGGACGGCGAGGTCGTGGCCCACGCGGGAGCGCTCTGCCTGCCCGCCCGCTGGCAGGGGGGCGACGCCGGCATCTGGCAGCTCGTGGATTTCGTGGGCAGCCCGAAGCGCGGCGGCCTCCGTCCCGCTCTCGTGGACCTCGGCCGGGCGCTGCTCGACGACCTGCCGCGGGAGCAGGACGCTCCCTGGATCTTCGGCTTCCCGAGCGAGAGGCACTTCAAGCTCGGGCAACGGGTCTTCGGCTATCACCCGCTGACCGAGATCGAAACGCTCGCCGGTCCGATCCCGGAGGCGGCTCCCGTCCAAATCGAGACGAGCGACTCGGGCGGCGACTGGGCCGGGAAGGCCTGGGAGCGCGCCGGCGTGCTCGGCGTCCGGCGGACGGACGATTTTCTAAGGTGGCGCTACTGGGGCCGGCCCCGGCGCTACTACCGCTTCTACCGGCTCCGGGAGGGGTTCGCCGTCTTCGCCTTCGTCGGCGAGGAGGCGTGGGCCGCCGAGCTGTGGCTTGCTTCTCATGAAGAGATGCTCGCCATCGCAGCTGACCTCCGCGCGGCCGGGCTCCGCACATGGAGGTTCTGGTTTGATCCCGGCAAGCTTGGCCTTGTTCTCGAGGGGAAGCGCCGGTTCGTCGGTTGCCGGGGACGGACGGGCGGGCCCGATCCCTCCCCCCAGGCGGCCGGCTTCACCTACTCCATGGGCGACCATGACCTCACCTAGGAGAGCCATGGGCGTTGATTTCGCCGCGGAAGCGGGCGGTGGGTTCCTCCCCCCGGGGAGGGGGAGGGTTGGCTCTGGGGGGAGGTTAGGAGGGGGGAGCTCCGAAGGCGATAGGTTTGTGG
>DASUNJ010000653.1:0-3079 GCA_036277235.1 Thermoanaerobaculia bacterium
TCCAGGTCATGGATTTGGCGAGCTCCCCGAGCTCCACCAGGTCTTCCGGCGAGCCTCCAGGAGGGGCGGTCTTCAGGAACCGGACACCGCCGATGCGCCGGGCGAACACCTGGTCGTGCACGGCGGTGTTGGCCCAGACCGTCCCGACCGAAGTCTCATGGACCGTCTGGACAACCAGTTTGAAGACCTCTCCATCGATCTCCTTGATCTGCACGTCCTTGCTGATGGCCATGGCGCTCCTTTGAGGGAATCCACACGTCTACCTTGACCCGTTCAGGGCCTCGCTTCGACCTGCACAAGCCTTCCGCCCCCGGATTTCGCTCGCGCTTGTTGTTTCGCCAGGGTGCGTTCTCACTGTGGCACAGGCATGGGACCGGGTCAAACACTTTCGCGCATTCGAATTTGTGCTCTCCGCTTCGAGATGCTGCCCTTCTCTATGAGACGCGATTTCGAGACGTTTGTTGGGTCGGAGCCCGCGTTGCCGCCCCTCCCCCCTTCGGTTAGACTTCCCGGCGGTTGCGACCGGTTCCGGTTTTTCCCCGAAGAAAGGGAGCGTGAATGGAGCTCTTCCAGCAGATGGCGGAGATGGGACACGAGCGGGTGCTCTTCTGCTCCAGCCCCGAGACGGGCCTGCAGGCCATCATCGCCGTTCACTCGACCGTGCTCGGCCCCGGGCTCGGCGGGGTCCGCATGTGGCCCTACAAGAACATGGACGAGGCGCTCACCGACGTGCTGCGCCTCTCCCGCGGCATGACCTACAAGGCCGCCGCCGCCGGGCTCAACCTGGGCGGCGGCAAGGCCGTGATCGTCGGCGATCCCAAAAAGGACAAGAGCGAGGCCCTCCTGCGCAGCTTCGGCCAGTTCGTCGAGTCCCTGCACGGCCTCTACATCACGGCCGAGGACGTCGGCACGGGCATGGACGACATGGAGGTCATCCTCTCCGAAACCCGCTGGGTCACCGGCGTCTCCCCGTCCCTGGGCGGCGGCGGCGACCCGTCGCCCGTGACCGCCTTCGGCGTCCTCCAGGGGATGAAGGCCGCGGTCCACTGGTGCTACGGCGAGGGCAGCACCCTTGCCGGCCGCTCGGTCGCCATCCAGGGGCTCGGCAACGTCGGCTACCACCTGGCGACCTACCTGAAGGACGAGGGGGCGAAGATCTTCGCCGCCGACATCGACGCCGAGCGCACCGGGCGGGCGCGCGAGGAGCTGGGCGCCGAGATCGTGCCGGTCGGGGAGATCCTGGGAGTCGACTGCGACGTGATCGCCCCCTGTGCCCTCGGCGCGGTGCTCGACGAGCGGACGATCCCCGCCCTGCGCTGCAAGATCGTGGCGGGGGCCGCCAACAACCAGCTCGCGGACGAGGAGCGGGACGGCCGGGCTCTCCACGAGCGCGGCATCCTCTACGCTCCCGACTTCGTGGGCAACGCCGGCGGCCTGATCAACGTCTACAACGAGCTCGGCGACTACAATCGCGACCGGGCCATGCACATGGCCCGCGGCATCTACGCCAACATGCTGCGCGTGTTCGAGATCTCCCGCGCCGAGTCGATCCCCAGCGCCCTCTCGGCCGACCGGGTGGCCGAGGAGCGCATCCGCCGCATCCAGGGGATGCGCTCGCAGCACTGGGCACGGTTTGTCCGGCAGCCGCGCAATCTTTCATAGACCAACGTCTCAGGAGACTGCCATGACCGGCCGCACCGCGATCGCTCTCTTCTTCCTGGCGCTGGCGGAGAGCACTGCCCTCGCGGCCGGTCCGGTCTGCGGCAGCAACACGCCGCTCACGCTGATCGGCATCGACACCACGTCGGGCACGATGCTGCTCAATGCCCCGGCGCTGGGGCCGTCCGGTCCCTGGGTGATCGAGCTGAGCGGCGACGGCAGCCGCGCCCGGCTCCATCCGGACCGCGCCCAGGGGCGCTTCGGCGGCTCCGTGGGGCCGGGGCCGGTCATCGCCGCCGCTCCCTGCGGCAAATCGTGCGTCCAGCCGGTGCGCTGGGCGGCTGGCTCCGGAGGAGGGCGCTGGGAGCCGATCGGCGACCCGCTCCTCCTCCCGGCCGCCGTCAACGTCATGCCGACCTACGACCGCGCCGGCGCGCCCTGGTTCCTGATCGAGTCGCCGACCGCGCAGGCCGGGACGGTGAAGGTGCAGGCCTTCCGCCTGGAGAACCGGGAGTGGAAGGACCGCGGTACTCTCAATAACGTCACCGGCGTGGGCCAGCCGCCGGCCCTGCCCGCGCCGCAGCGCAAGGACGGCGTGCTCGCCGGCACCGGCCTGTTCTCCGCCTCGGGCCGTCCCGAGACCTGGGTGTCGGGTGTCCCCAGCCTCCCGGCTGCGCGGCGCGGCCAGCTCATCGCCCTGACCGGAACCTCCGCGGCCTACCTCTCGGGCGACGGCGTCGTCTATCTCTCCGACGACTCGGGGAAGAAATGGCGGCGCTCCACCTGGACCCCCTGGGGCGGCAACAGCGAGGGCACCGCGGGGATGTGGCGCCAGGGCAGCGACTGGTGGGTCGACCTCCCCTACGGCGACCAGGAGGGCGACCTGCGCCTCGCCTGGTTCGACCGCCGCGTCGCCTCCGAGGAGAAGATCCTGCTCACACGCCTGGGCGGGAACGGCAACTGGATCCGGCTGGCCGAGGCGCGCAGCGAGGTGAGCACCCGCAACGAGTCGCTGGGCCTCACCCAGATCCTGGTCCCCAAGGGGGAGACCTGGATCCTCCTCACCGGTTGCGTGACCACAAAGGGGACCTCCTCCCTGGTGGTACGGACCTTCGACGGGAAAACGCTCTCCGAGCCGAAGATGGTGCGCCTGGAAGGATAGAAAGGAGCGGACGATGACCGAAGACCCGCTGTTCGACCTGCTCAAGATGAAGCGGCTCATCCCCCTGCTCCGGGAGGCGGCGGAGATCGAGCAGCAGGTGATGGTCCAGTACCTGTACGCCGCCTACTCCCTCAAGAAGCTCCCCGACTCGACCTGCACCCCCGCGGAATTCGAGCACGTCCGCCGCTGGGGCACGGTCCTCCTCTCCGTCGCCCGGTCGGAGATGGAGCACCTGGCGCTCGTCAACGGCATGCTCTC
>DASUNJ010000654.1:0-11069 GCA_036277235.1 Thermoanaerobaculia bacterium
TCGTTGATCAGGACCTTCCAGGAGCCCTCTTCCCAGCGCAGCAGCGCCTGGCCGCCCGTGTCGCCGGCATCGCCGCGGGTCCAGGTGGCGAGCGCATACACGGAGTCGAGGGCGATCTGCTCCAGCTTGATGGGCTCGGGCTCGCCGGTGCCGTCGTACGTGTCATGGAGCAGGGCCTGCTGGATCGCCGCCTTGTGCAGGGCGCTCGGCGGCACCGGATTGATCATGTCGGCCGTCCGCGCGCTCTGCGAGCAGCCCGAGAGGCTGAGGACGACGAGAGAAACGAGGACGGGCCATCCCTTTCTCATGCCGCCTGCATGATCTCTCTAAACCCGGCCGGGATCAACCTTTCGCCTCGCCTTCTGGAAGCGCGCGGGCCCGCGCTCCGGATCGGCCAAGCCATACCAGCGCTCGAGCAGGTCGCGCGGCAGGTCCTGCGCCGTGGTCGAGCGGGCCAGGAGGTCGAGCACGTCGAGAGCCGCCGCGAAATTGCCCGCCTCATGGAAGCCGCGGGCCAGCCTCTCGCCGAGCTCGACCAGGTGGAAGACGTGCCGCGTCCTGCCGAAGGCGGCGGCGAGCTGCGCGGTGGCGGGTTCGAGCCGGCCCTGATAGATGCCGTCCAGGATTTCCAGCAGCGGCGCGAGCGAGCGGGCCTCCTCCGCCACCCGGCGCAGGTCGGCCTCCAGCTCCGTCCTGGGGAGCCCGCCGCGCGCCAGGTAGCCCTCGGCGGTCGCCGGGTAGTCGAGGAGCGCCGCCTTGAGCGCGGCCCAGCGCTCCGCGGGCAGGCCGCAACGGAACGCGGAGTCCACGACCCACGCGAGCTCCGAGCTGCGCAGCAGGAACGCCTTGGCGGGCCCCGGCTCCCGGCGGACGAAGTCGAGGTCGGCCAGGAAGGCCGGCACGGCGTAGTCCGCCCAGACATGGCAGCGGGCCGCGAACGGCACGTTCTGCTCGAAGACCATCCCCAGGGTCCACATCACCGCGTGCGGGTTGAGCCGCGCCAGCACGGGATCCGCGCCGGCCTCCTTCGCCCAGGCCGCCTGGAGCGGGCGCAGGAAGGCGTCGATCTCCGCCGTGCCGGCGAAGGGAGCGGGGGGATGGGCCTTCAGGTACTTCTGGATGAAGGTCTGCTGGCGCTGGTGGCGGTGCTCCAGGCCTTCAGCGGAAAGGACCCACGGGACGAAAAGGACGGGAAGGACCGAAAGGACAAGGCTTCGGGCTCTCATGCTCTTTTCTACGGACCCGGCCCCCTATCCGTTGGCCTTGAGCTCCGCGACGACCATCCGGATCTGCTGATCGGGCTCGTCCATGAGCGGGATGCTCCCCGCCCCCTTGTGGCCGCCGCCGCCGTAGCGCGCGGCGAGCTCGCCGACGTTGGTGCGGCAGGTCCGGTTGAAGATGCTGTGCCCCACGAGCAGCATGGGGAACTCGCGGTTGGGGCCCCAATGGACGCGCACCGAGACGTTGACCTCGGGGAAGATGGCATAGACCAGGAAGCGGTTGCCGATCGGCACATGGTCCAGGGACCGGAAGTCGGTGACCACCACGTTGCCCTCGACCCGGCTGCAGGCCTTGAGCTCCTCGATGAAGCGCTCGTTCTCGCTGTCCAGGATGTCGCAGCGGCGCTGCACGCCGGGATCGGTCAGCACGTGCTCGATCGGCGTGCCGATTTTGAGCAGGTCCACCAGGTGGAGGAAGTAGCTCTCGAAGGTGCCCATGCCGGTGCGGCCGTCGATGGTGAACCCGAGCTTGACGTAGCCCTCGGGCGCGAGCACGTCGGCGGGCGTGAGGTTGGCCGAGTCCACGCGGTCGGTCTCCCGCACCAGCTCCTTGAACTGGGGCATCGCCGCCTCGCCGCCGTAGTACGCGTACACCAGCCCGGCCGCGGATGGCGCTTCCGCGAAGGCGCCGCGGATCTCCCCCTGGGGGATGTTCGCCGTGGCCGTGTGCAGGTGATGGTCGAACCACATGGCGCAATTCGGGTGGTAGGGCAGGTTCGCCACGATGTCGTCCGGCCGGATGTCGGCCCGGCCGTCCGTGATGTCCTGGGGGTGGATGAGCGAGATGCTCTCGACGTCCTCGTTGAGGGTCAGCAGCACGGCGCAGGTCAACCCGTCGAGGTCTCCGCGTGTCACGAGTCTCATGATTGAAGGGGATTATACTTGGTCCCTCATGAACCGGCCCCACGTCTTACCCCAGCCGCCCGAGCCCTCCGATTGGAGCCCGACCTCCTGGCAGAGCCGGCCCGCGGCGCAGCAGCCCGTCTACCCGGACTCCGCGCATCTGGAAAGGGTCCTCCGCGAGCTCTCCTGCCTGCCCCCCCTGGTGACCTCCTGGGAGATCGAACGGCTCAAGACGCAGCTCGCGCAGGCCGCCCGCGGCGAGCGTTTCCTCCTCCAGGGAGGCGACTGCGCCGAAACGTTCGCGGACTGCACCTCGCCGATCATCACCAACAAGCTCAAGATCCTGCTCCAGATGAGCCTGGTGCTGGTCCACGGCATGCGCAAGCGGGTGATCCGGGTGGGGCGCTTCGCCGGCCAGTACGCGAAGCCGCGCAGCGACGACCAGGAGAGGCGGGGCGACGTCTCGCTCCCCTCCTACCGCGGCGAGCTCATCAATCTGGCTCCCTACACGCTCGCCGACCGCACGCCGAATCCCGATCTGATGCTGCGCGGCTACGAGCGCTCCGCCCTGACGCTCAATTTCATCCGCTCCCTCATGGAGGGCGGCTTTGCCGACCTGCACCATCCTGAGTACTGGGACCTCGACTGGGTCCAGCACACGCAGTACGCCGAGGAGTACCACCAGCGGGTGAAGGCGATCCGCGACTCGATCTGGTTCACCGAGACGGTCATGGGCCAGAGCAACCGGGAGCTCAGCCGGGTCAACTACTTCACCAGCCACGAGGGGCTCCACCTGCTCTACGAGCAGGCGCAGACCCGGCAGGTGCCGCGGCGCGCGGAGTGGTACAACCTCTCCACCCACTACCCCTGGCTCGGGATGCGCACCGCGGTGCTCGGCGGCGCGCACGTCGAGTACTTCCGGGGAATCGCGAACCCGATCGCGGTCAAGGTCGGCCCGGCCATGACGCCGGAGACGGTGCTGGCCCTGGCCGAGGTGCTCGATCCGCACCAGGAGCCCGGCCGCCTGACCCTGATCCACCGTTTTGGTCAGAAGAAGATCGCGGACGGGCTGCCGCCGCTGATCGAGGCGGTGCGCCAAGCGGGGCGCACCATGCTCTGGGTCTGCGATCCCATGCACGGCAACACCGAGACCACCGCCAGCGGGGTGAAGACCCGGCCGTTCAACCACATCCTGTCGGAGCTGGAGCAGGCCTTCGACATCCACGCCGCCTGCGGGTCCTACCTCGGAGGGGTTCACTTCGAGCTGACCGGCGAGAACGTGACCGAGTGCGTGGGCGGCGCCCGCGGGCTCTCCGAGCACGACCTGCAGCACGCCTACCACTCGACCGTGGACCCGCGACTGAACTACGAGCAGGCGCTGGAGATGGCACTGCTGATCGCGCGCCACGGCGAGCGCTAGGCCATCACGGACAGCATCCCGAACACCGGCTCGCCCAATCGGGCGTCCCCCGTCACCTGCGACCTCTCCGCGGCCTGCTCCCGGGTGATCCCCTTGGTCATCCGGCGCCAGGCCGTGTCCTGGTCCATGCGGATACTGGCCCTCGGCGCTTCGGGAGTCCCCTCGTAGAGCCGCCAGCGGTGGCCTTCATGCACCAGCGCCCACTCCCCTCCCGCCTCGCCCGCGATCTCGACGGCGACGGCGGTCCCCTCCTCGGCCTCGACCGAGCGGTAGGCATGGGGCAGGGCACGGAGGAAGGCGTCGAGCACCGGGTGCATCAGCCTGCGGCTCGTCAGGCCGGGGGCCCCTACGGCTTCCCGGATCTGCTGCTGGTGGTGCCAGCGCTCCGTGTACTCCCTCGCCACGTCGAACCAGTTCTCGGAGGTCTCCTCGCCCGCCCAGGCCACGGAGAAGAGCGCGGGGCCGGACGGATCGAGGCCCGCCATGTGCTCGGAGAGCTCCGCCCCGACCTTCTCCAGGAAATCGGTCAGCAGCCGCGGGCTCACCCTCTTCATGGCCCGCACCCAGACATGGTTGAGGTCGTTGAGGAAGGCGACGAGGTCCGCGTACCCTTCGACAGGCCCGTCCGGAGGCACGAGGGGCAGGCGGTCGCGGTCGAAAGCGAGCCGGCGGATTGCGCTGTCGAGCAGGTGCGCGGCCACGTCCTTGACGGTCCAGGCACCCACCGCGGGGCGTCCCCAGTCCTCTTCGGTCAATCCCCGGAGCAGGGGGATGAGCTGCGCGTCCAGCTCCGGGAACAGCTCGACGACGTCGATCCGGCCGACCTCTCTCATGGCTCCACTGCCCACAGCTCCGTGCCGGTGGCGGGGTCGGGGGCCGGGAAGAAGACCCGCGCGCCGGCACGCACCAGCTCCAGCGAGGAGCCGGGATCCAGATCCCGGACCGGGAGCGTCCCGGCGGCGGTGCCATTGGTCTGCCAGAGCAAGCCGTCCTGCTGGGTGAAGAGCAGCCGGTCCCCCAGAGGGGCGAAGTCGAGGGCGGGCCCCGGAAGCAGATGGTGCGTCCCCTCCGGCGTGCCGTCGCTCACCCAGACCGCCATGAGCCCCGGGTTGGAAGGGTCGGCCGCGACATAGTAGAAGCGCTCGCGGAACACGGTCCAGGCGGCGAGCTGATAGAAGCGGTACCACGGCGGCCCGACGAGATGCGTGCCCGCCGCGGTGCCATCCGTGGACCACAGGCCGTCCAGGTTCGAGACGAGCAGCTTCGGGCCGGTCGAGATCACGAAGTGCGGCTCCAGGCTCACCTCCTGGACCGTGCCGGGGCCGGTGCCGTCGCCCCGCCTCAGCTCGGTGCCATGGGCGAAGTACCAGAGGCTGCCCGCGTGCACGGCGAGCCAGGGACCCTCGCCGAAGGGGAAGAGACCGAGATCCTCGACGCGGACGGTGCCCGCGTCCGTGCCGTCGCTGCGCCAGAGCTCCCAGCGGTCGCCGAGCTTCCGGGTGAAGTAGAGCCTGCCCTGGAATTCGACCGGGAAGACCAGGAAGCCCTCGGTGTCGCCGACCAGGCGGGTGCCCGCGGGAGTGCCGTCGCTCACCCACAGGCGGCCGTCATCGGCATCGAAAAAGACCCTGTCGCCGACGGCCTGGAACCGGAAGGCGGAGATGGGTCCCGCGAGCTGCAGGGTGCCGGCCGCGGTGCCGTCGGTCCGCCAGACCTGCTTGTGCGCGGCGAAGAAGAGCTTGCCGCCGGCCACCGCGGAGGACCAGATCGCCGGCCGCTCGGCCGGCGCTTTCCCGGCGACGAGCTCGGCGACCAGCGAGGTCCCGGCCTCGGTGCCGTCGCTCTTCCAGAGCTCGAAGCCGTGGATGCCGTCGTCGGCAAAGAAGAGGGCGGCGTCGCCGAGCGCCTGCAGGCTACCTGGGTCCGAGCCGCCGACGTCGGCGTCGTGGACGTCCCGCAGCAGGTGCGTGCCCCCGGGCGTGCCGTCGCTCGTCCAGGGCTCCATGCCGTGCAGGTCGTCGGCGCCGCTGAACACGATCCTCCCCGGCAGGGCGACCCGGGAATCGGGGAGCCAGTCGACGACCGCATCGAGGTCGCCGATGGGGACCGTGCCCGCCGGCGTGCCGTCGCTGCTCCATAGCTGGTACCCGGCCTCGGCGTCCTTGGCGGCGAAGAGCATCCGGTCCCCGGCCGGGCCGACACGGAGGGGGTCGGAGCTGCAGCGTCCGGGGCAGAGGTCGCCCACCAGGCGCGTGCCCGGACCGGTCCCGTCGGTGACCCAGACCTCGTCCCCCTGGCCCCCCGCGGCGCCACGGATCCAGAGGAGGCCGAGATGCACGCCCAAGATGTCGCGGACGCCGCTGCAGGCGCCCTTGCAGAGGTCGCGCACCAGCCGCGTCCCCTTGCGAGTGCCGTCGGTGGACCAGAGCTCCAGGCCGCGGCTGCCGTCGTCGGCCCAGAACAGGAGGCGGCCGGCCACCGGCGCGTCCGCGAGGCCGCCGAGCGCGAAGGCCTTCTTCGGGGCGAACGCGGTCAGCGTCTTCGTGCCCTGGACCGTGCCGTCCGTGACCCAGAGCTCCTGCCCCTGGCGGGCGTCCTCGGCCACGAAGTAGAGGCGGTTTCCCTGGACCCGGGAGAAGTGGAAGCGGCCCCGGGCAGCGCGGACCAGGGGCACGGTGCCCCGGGCCGTGCCGTCGCTGGCCCAGAGCTGCTCCCCCCGCTTTCCGTCCGGTGCCGCGAAGATCAGCCGGTTCCCCACCACCCGCAGGAAGCGGGGGCCGGAGTGCACGCCAGCGGAGGGAGCCGGGTCGAAGAACAGCGTGGCCCCTTGCTCCGTGCCGTCGCTGACCCACAGGGAGTTACCCCTGTTGCCGTCGTCGGCCACGAACCAGACCCGGCCCTGGAACGCCGTGATCTCCTGGGGATCGCTGTCGCGGTTGGGATGGAGCGCGGCCACCATGAAGGTCCCTGCCGGAGTGCCGTCGCTGCGCCAGAGCTGGTCCCCGGAGAAAGCGTCGGTGGCCCAGAAATAGAGGGCTTCCTGCTCCGGCACCCAGACACCCCGGCCGAGACCACCCAGGGGAGCCCAGAGCTTCTGGGTGCCGCCGGGGGTGCCGTCGGTCACCCAGAGCTCGCGGTGGGACTCGCTCGTGGCCGCGAGGAAGAAGTACAGGCCGCCGCCGACGGAGCCGAAGTCCGGGGTGCTGGAGCACGGGCCCGGGCAGATGTCCGCGAGCTGATAGGTGCCCCCCGCCGTGCCGTCGCTGCGCCACAGCTCGCGGCCCGAGAGCCCGTCGTTGGCGTTGAACAGGGCGACGTTCCCGAGGGCGACGAGCCGCTGCGGGAAGGAGCTGGCCGGCGAGGGCACCTGGTTGATGTCCTTGACGAGGCGCGGCTCCAGGCCGGACGCGGGCGCCGCCGCAGGGAGAAGGGACAGCAGGGCGAGCAAGATGAGCGAAAAGCGTTGGTTCATGGGAGCCTCCTCGCTGGTTTACGGCTCAACCTCCTCGACCGCCCACAGCTCCTCGCCGGTGGCGGGGTCGTAGGCCGGGAAGAAGACCCTCGAGCCGGCCCGGACCAGTTCCAGGGAGACGCGGCCCAGATCGCGGACCGGCAAGGTTCCTGCGGCGGTGCCGTCGGTCTGCCAGAGCGCGCCGTCATCTCCGGTGAAGAGCAGCAGGTCGCCGAGCGGGGCGAAGTCCCAGGCGGGCGGCACCTCCGAGCCGTCGTGGCCGCGCAGCGGCGCCGTGCCCTCGGGCGTACCGTCGGTCGTCCAGAGGACGTCGAGGCTTCCGGACGGGGAGCGCGCGGCGTAGTAGAAACGCTCCTGGAAGACGGTCGTGGCATAGCCATCGGACCGCGCCGGCCCGAGGAGCGCCGTGCCCGCCGGAGTGCCGTCCGTGGCCCAGAGGCCGAAGACCTCGTGGCCGAGGCCCGAGACGAGCAGCTTCGCCCCGAGCCCCGCCACGAAGCGCGGCTCGATGCCCAGGTCCTCGACCGTGACCGCAGTCCCACCGATACTGCGCCTCAGCTCGGTGCTGCCCTCGCCGTTGGCGGCGAAATACCAGAGGCTGCCCGCATGCACCGTGAGCTCGGGGGCCGCCGAGGGCGGGAGACCGCCGAGCCCCTCGACGAGCACCGTACCCGCGTCGGTCCCGTCGCTGCGCCAGAGCTCCCACAGGTTGCCGCCGGGCTGCAGCGTGAAGTAGAGCTTGCCCTGGAATTCGACCATGTCGCGGATGCTGCCGTTCCCGGTGTCGCCGACCTGGCGGGTGCCCGCGGGCGTGCCATCGCTCACCCATAGGCCGAACCCGTCCTCGGACGCCGGGAAGAAGACCTTGGCGCCGACGGCGCGGATCTGCCTGGAGCAGCAGATGGAGACGTGCGGCCCCGTCAGCAGCAGGGTCCCGGCTTCGGTGCCGTCGGTCCTCCAGACCTGCTCGTTCTTGATGAAGAAGAGCTTGCCCCCGGCCACGTCGGAGGGCACCCGCCCCGGCGGGACAACCGGCTCGTCGCCGGGCACGAGCTCGGCGACGAGCGCGGTTCCGGCCTCGGTGCCGTCGCTCTTCCACAGCTCGAAACCGTGAACGCCGTCGTCGGCGAGGAAGACGGCGAGGTCGCCGAAGGGCAGCAGGCTGCTCGGATCGGAGCCGCCGAGGTCGGCGTCATGGATGTCCCGCACCAGCGCGGTGCCCGCATCCGTGCCGTCGGTGATCCAGAGCTCGGACCCGTGCGCGCCGTCGCGGCCCGAGAACAGCAGCCTCCCTCCGAGGGCCGTGCCGAGCAGGAAGGGGAACGGCAGGGTGACGTCCGAGAGCCGGCCGGTGCCGGCTTCCGTGCCGTCGGTGACCCAGAGCCCGGGGCTCCCGCCGTCTTCGACGGAGGCGGGGAGGAGCAGCCTGTCCCCCAGGACGGTCGGGACGTCGCCGGTCAGGCTGTCGCACCCCGGGCAGATGTCGCGCACGAGGCGCGTGCCCGCCGCGGTGCCGTCGGTGACCCACGGCTCCCACCCGTGGACACCGTCGTTGCCGGCGAAATGGAGCCGGCCCCGGTGCGCCATCCAGACGCTGCCGACGCCGTGGCACTCGCCGGGGCAGACGTCCTTCACGAGGCGCGTGCCCTTGGCCGTGCCGTCCGTGCTCCAGAGCTCCAGGCCGTGGGGGCCGTCGTGGGCCCCGAACACGAAGCGGCCTCCCGTGAGGTTCGGGACCACGAGCATGTCGGGAAAGGCCACGGGGTCGAGGTAGAACGCCAGGGCGCGGGAGAAGCGGGTCAGCGCCTGCGTACCCTTGGCCGTGCCGTCCGTGACCCAGAGCTCCTGTCCGTTGCGGCTGTCGTCGGCCACGAGGTAGGCCCGGGCGCCCTGGGGCGCGAAGGCAAGGGCCAGCGAGTAGGTCGTGCCGCGGGTCCACTGCGTGAGGCGCGAGGTCCCCTTGGTCGTGCCGTCGCTGGTCCAGAGGTCGTGGCGGCCGAGGGCGGCATCCGCCGCGAAGACGAGCCGCTTGCCGAGGACGTGGAGGAAGAAGGGCCGCAGGTTCCCGTCCGTGAACCCGAGGCTCCTCTTCCCCAGCTCCTTGACCACCTCCGTGCCCTTGGCGGTGCCGTCGCTGCGCAGGAGGGCTCCGCCCTTCGGACCCACGCCGCCGTAGTAGATGCGTCCCTTGAACAGCGTCAGGTTCCGCGGCGCCGAGGCGAGGGCGCCAGGCCGGAAGTCGGAGACCATGTACGTGCCCGCGGGCGTCCCGTCCGAGCGCCAGAGCTCGAAGCCGTGCTCTCCGTCCGAGCCGGAGAAGTAGAGGACGCCCTGGGCCGGCAGCCAGAGCGGCGCGCCTTGGACGGCCACGCCGAGGCTCGCGGTGCCCGCGGGGGTCCCGTCGGTGGCCCAGAGGGTGCGCCGGTTGGAGTGGTCCTCATTGGCCGTGAAGAAATACAGACGGTCCGTGACGGCGAAGAACAGCGGGTGGCCGCCGCACCGCTCGAGCGGGCAGAGGTCGGCCACCTGCCAGGTGCCCGCGGCGGTGCCGTCGCTGCGCCACAGCTCGCGGTCCTCGGGCTCGACTTCGGCCGAGAAGAGCGCCACGCTCCCCACGCCCCCAAGCGTCGCGAAGGACGCCGGGGTGGAGTCGCCGGGCTCGGGGAACGGGTTGACATCCTTCACGAGGTACGGCTCCAGCGCCAGTGCGGGCAAGGCCAGGAGGAGCGAGAGCGGCAGGAGTCGTCTGAGCATGGTAAATCCTTTCATCTATTCGACCGCCCACAGCTCCACGCCGGTGCCCGGGTCGAAGGCCAGGAAGAAGACCCGGGCGCCGGCGGCCAGCAGCTCCCACTGGCCGATCCATCCCGGGGCCAGGTCTCCTACCCAATGAGTGCCCGCTGCCGTGCCATCCGTTTCCCAGAGCGGCGCTCCCGGCAGGCGGGTGATGAAGAGCAGGCGGTCCCCGAGCGCGGCAAAAGCGGAGACCGCAGGAAGCTCGGGGCGCAGGGGCTCCGTCCCCTCCAGGGTGCCGTCGGTCGTCCAGAGGCCACCCGAGGAATAGTAAAGGCGTCCCTGGAAGACGGTCCACGAACTGCCGGGGTCGGCGGCGGGTCCGATCCTGCGCTGATCCACCCAGAGCCCCTCGTGATTCGAGACGATCAGCTTCTCCCCCAGGGAGGCGAGGAGGGAGCCGGTCAGCCCCTCGACTTCCAGGACGGCCGTGGTGCCGTCGCTGCTCCACAAGCCGGCGCCATTGAAGAACCAGAGCCGGCCGGCGTGCACGGTCAGGAGGGACGCGCTCTCCGGCGCGACATAGAGGCTCCCTTGGAAGGCAGCCAGCTCGCGCGCGTCGACATCCGCCATCTTCCGGGCGCTCGTGCCATCGGTCCGCCAGAGCGAACCCTCCAGGGAGAGGAACAGCTCGCCCCCCACGACCGCGGAGCCCAGTACCTCGGGCGGCTCGCGCGGTTCTTCCCCGGGGATCAGCTCGGCAACGAGGGCGGTGCCCTCCTCGGAGCCGTCGCTCTTCCAGAGCTCGTAGCCATGGACCCCGTCGTCGGCGAAGAAGAGCGCGGTATCTCCGAGGGCGCGCAAACCGGAGGGGAAGGAGCCGCCGCGGTCGGAATCGTCCAGATCCCGCACGAGCCTCGCGCCGATTCCATCGGTAGCCCAGAGCTCCAGCCCGTGCTCGCCGTCGTCGGCGCCGAACAGGAACGTCCCAGGCAGGGAGGCGCCATGGAGAGACACCCAGGGCACCCGGGGCTCGAAGTCGCTGAGCCGCCCGTCCGCCGTCCACAGCTCCATGCCGTTCACGCCGTCGTCGGCAGCGAAGAGGACCCGGTCCCCCAGGGAGACCAGGGAGCCCGGATTGCCGTCGCAGGGACCGGGACAGACGTCGCGGACCAGATCCACCCGGGCGCCGTCCGTGGACCACAGCTCGTGCCCGTGAACGCCGTCGGTGCCCGTGAAGTAGCGCCCCGGTCCGAAGGCAACGATCCCCGCGCAGGCGCCGGGACAGAGGTCGCGCATTAGCCGGGTGCCGCCGGGCGTG
>DASUNJ010000655.1:0-6744 GCA_036277235.1 Thermoanaerobaculia bacterium
GCCCGGAGAAGCGGCTCGTCTATCCGTGGAAGAACGGCCTCAAGGTGGACGAGATCCTCGTCTACTACGACGAGGAGGGGTTCAAGGACTGGGAGCACAAGGAGACCGGCGCGCCCGTGCTCAAGGCTCAGCACCCTGAGTTCGAGATGTGGAACCAGGGCATTCATGCCCGATCGGGCGTGGCCTGCGCCGACTGCCATATGCCCTATACGCGAGTTGGTGCGCTGAAGATCAGCGACCATCACGTGCGCAGCCCCGTGCTCAACATCAACAACGCCTGCCAGACCTGCCACAAGTGGCCCGAGGAGGAGCTCAAGGCCCGCATCGAGACGATCCAGGAGCGCACCTTCCAGATGCGGGAGATCGCCATGGACGCGCTGGTCGCCCTGATCTCCGACATCAAGAAGGCCCAGGCCACGGGTATGCCCGGGAACCGGCTGACCCAGGCCCGCGACTTCCAGCGCAAGGCCCAGTTCTACCTGGATTTCATCGAGGCCGAGAACTCCATGGGCTTCCACGCGCCGCAAGAGGCCGCTCGCGTGCTGGCCCATTCGATCGACTTCTCGCGCAAGGGGCAGGCGGTCTTGGCAGGGCTCACCGTCACAGTGCCGTCGCCGGACCAGGGGAAGGAGGTACAGAGATGATGACGTCCAAGAAGCCGCTGGCATCTCTTCCCAGGGTCTAACTAAGAAGTCAACTCACGGCACACTCTCAAGCTGGCGGAGAACGATCGGAGGTAGTCTCGGAAAATGCTAAAAGGTTTTGCGTGCTCTCTTGCCCTTCTTTTTCCGTACCAATCTCTCCTCCTGTGGAATTTCTATCTTCGCTACTGCCGTCCGAAATCCTAAGCCATTCAGCTCACTCAGCGCTTGCCGAAGCGAGAGCTTCGAAAATAAGGGAAGGTGAAGGCGTGAAGCCGAACTACTGGCAATGGCGAAAACAACTCGGTACTTCCGCTGGGCTGGCTCTTCGGCTAGTTGCTTTGCAAGGGGCTGGTCATCCTCTATAGACGCGCTTAGCGCCTTTCTAAACTCAGGAGAGATCCGAAACAGTCGCGCTGAGTTCATCCCCTGATAAAACAAGTGGCTCAATTTACTTGATTTCCCAAATCTCTTCACGTGAATAAGATCGCACCCATCCTCGCGGAACACTGCAAGATCACAGAACTCGATAGGCCCACGGTTCGCCGGCAAGTAGACTGGAGGAGTGCCATGGAAAAGTCGAAACCGGGGTCGCTTCCCAATTCTTTTATTGTAGGCATCTTCTAGTTCTCCGACTTCCATTGCAGGCATCATCGTGGAGTCAATCTCCAACTCGTCGTACCAATGATTTACTTCATCTACGATCTCCCGGTTCAACTTGTACCAATGCCCGTTTGTTAACAAAAAGACATTCCCGTCCTCTGTTTCAATCTCCGCATAAAGGCAGCGGTACGCACTCCACCTTTCTAGCTCATCGCCGTTGTGGTCGAGGCAGACAACTCTGCTACGCTTCAGAGCCAAGGCATCAAGCGTGATATCTCTTGATCGGAACGACTCCAGAAAATATTTCAGGTGAAGATCGCCTGAGAAGAACCTAGGCGTTGGGTTCGCGTAGCTGAAACCCTCAGCTCGCTGCCAGTCTATTATATCAGGCAAGGCCAGCCAAGCATTCGTTAAATCGTATCTGCGAAGCTTCCCTACAAGCCTCGCATCAAGGCCTCTTTTCTGTGCCTTGTCGCGAATTTCGTAAATGTTGTCAATCCAAGCGAATCGCTTGTCGTTCTTATATGCCTCACTTTCATGGAATTCAGAAAGCAGATTTAGGTACTCGGGCAATCCGGCAATAGTTATCTTAACCGAACAACAAAGCGCATCCTTGCCTGCCAACCTCCGGCCAAGCCTCTCCGTATCTGTCGGCACCCCTGCTACTGCGTAAAGCAGGTCGCGATCGATATTGACGCCAAAGTTCTCAAACTCTGTGTCGGCAGTCGCCTGTTGACGAGCTTGGGAGGCCAGGGAATCAAAGGTTTCCTTATCTATCGCTCTGATTTTGTCGGGGTCAATTGCGTTGAGCGCGGTCCGCAAGCCAAATCTGTCCTCAACTATCCCCTCACGCAGTAGGGAGCGTCCACGTCCAAATGTGAGTGCCCAAAGTCTATCGGCAGCTGGTACAAGGAGAAGCGCCGAAACCGACGAACTCAGGCCAAACTTCTTTGTGATGTCGAAGCCTTCCAAGCCACCGAAGAAGGTCGTCCAGTCAGGTCTCTTGCCCTGATTATTGCGTATACAGAGCACCCAGTCAGCATCCGGAACTACACGAAGGACGTCGAAATCGGGAGGGGGGTCACTCAACGCATCCAGAGGATCTCTTACCTCCGGGACTAGAAGATAAACGGTGATAGCCCTTGCGTATGGCGATTGACGAGCCATTTTGCTTCTCACCCTAGCGGCCCAGAGAATGGCCGCCGCCTGCCCTGCTTATGTAAGACATTTTACAGAATTTACGCCTGCTTCGCAATGGCGAATTAATTGACATTTGGCTACTCCTATTTTCCTGGAAAGCTCCGTGGTCTATTGATCGGTCCGACGATCGCGAAGAGATAGACGAGAACGCCCGCGGCCACCAGCAGGCCACCCAGGAGGAGGAAGACGAGAAAGGCCGTCGGGTGCGGCCAGAACAGGGTCGCGGCCTCGATCAGCAGGCCGAGGCCGAGGAGGAGACCGGCGAACCTCAGCCGGCGCGAGAGACGGGGATCTGCTTCCATCACGGCCTGGTCTCCTTCCACGAGGGCTTGCCCTCCAGCTCATGTACGTTGTGGGCCGCGTCATGGCACTCCAGGCACGAGGTCGCGTTGGAACCCAGATCCACGCGCATCTCCTTGTGCAGGTCGCTCTCCTCGAACGTCCGCGCTCCCGCGTGGCAGTGCAGGCACTCGCGGTTGTTGTACGGCTCGTAGAGCTCGATCTTCGTGGGGATCTCCCCCAGGTAGTTGACGTAGACGTGCCGCAGCCCGCGCAGCTTCGCCTTGGCGTCGCCAAACATCGTGTAATCGGTGTGGCAGGTGAAGCAGGCCTTGTCGCGGGGGATGCGGTTGTTCTGGTAGTGCTGGGCCGGTAGCCAGGCCGCGTCGTCCACCTGGAGGCTGCGGCCGTAGGGCTCCATCACGTGGCAGGAGAGGCAGAACTCGGTGGTCTTCGACTGCTCCATGTGGGCGGACAGCCCCATCCCCGTGGCCAGGAGCGGCAGCACCAGGAAGGCGAGGAAAGCCAGAATCCTGCCGCCGCGGGCCGCTGTGAGCGAAGGGCGGAGCGCCACCAGGGCGATCAGTGCGACCGCCACCAGCACGACGCCGGCCAAGGCTTCCTCGAGAAAGGGCATGGCCTACTTCTCCTGCTTCTGCAGCCAGGCGATCAGGGCGCCGATCTCCTCGTCGCTGCCTGTGAACTGCTTGACGTGCTTCTTGCCGTTGATGTCGGCGGTCTTGCGCAGATAGCCGTTGAGGAGCTTGGCATCCCGCTTGGACTCGCCTACGAGGTCGGGTCCCTTCATCTTCTCGGATTTGGTCGTCGCCTCGATGCCGGCCGGCGAGACCGAATGGCAGAGGTTGCACTTCTGGGCGAGGAAGATCTGCTTGCCGTCCAGAACCTTCTGCGCCTGGGCCTCGCCGGAATAGGAGGTGGCGAGCAGGACTCCGGTGAAAAGGATCGAGAACGCGACGGCCAGGGTCTTCATGGCTTGCTCCTTGTGAGAGGTCCTGCGGGGATCGTAGAGGGCGTCCGCACCTCCCGCCACGTCCCGATGGATGGGTCCGCGCTCGCTCAATGGGGCGACCGAGGCCCGCTCAAACGGGTGGGATCCCCTTCACCCTTCGGGACACTCCGAGCCCTCCTTCGGGCTGTGGCCGGCAGCCCTCCGCCGCGCTTGAATGACTCCAGATATTGGATCTCGCAGGCGCCCGGAAGGAGGGCCCGATGAGAATGCACCGCTTCCTGCTCCCGCTCTGTGCCGTGGGGCTCTTCGCCATGGCAGGGTTGGGCGGAGCCGCGCCGCAGACACCCGCCGCAGCGCCGGCGGCGACAGCGCAGGGCTATGCCGGCAGCGACCTCTGCATGGCCTGCCATTCCGAGGTCGCCGACCACCTGGCCGGCACTCCGCACGGCTCGAACGCCTTCGCACGCCTGACGACCATGGGATGCGAAAGCTGCCATGGGCCGGCCGCCGCGCACGCGGAGAACCCGGACGACCCGGCGCTCCAGCCGTCCATGGACAAGAAGACCCCGCAGGAGCTGTCGAAGACCTGCCAGAGCTGCCACAGCGGCCGGCAGCAGATGTTCTGGCACGGCAGCGTGCACTCCAAGCGCGGCCTGTCCTGCGCCTCCTGCCACAGCGTCCACTCCTTCAAGGCGGAAAAGGCGCAGCTCAAGCAGGCCAACGAGATCGACAACTGCCTGAGCTGCCACAAGGACGTGCGGGCGGAGATGTGGAAGAACTCTCACCATCCGCTCCGCGAGGGGAAGATGACCTGCGCCGACTGCCACAACCCGCACGGCAGCACCACGCCCAAGATGATCAAGGCCGCGTCGGTCAACGACCAGTGCTACTCCTGCCACGCCGACAAGCGCGGCCCCTTCCTCTGGGAGCACGCGCCGGTGCGGGAGAACTGCGTCACCTGCCACACGCCGCACGGCTCGAACCACATCAAGCTGCAGAGGACCTCGGTGCCGTACCTCTGCCAGCAGTGCCACTCGAACACACGCCACCCCGGCACCCTCTACGACGGCTTCCGCGCTCCCACGATCGAGGATCCGAACCGCGGCAGCAACCGGCTGTTCAACCGCGCCTGCACCGACTGCCATGCCGCCGTGCACGGAAGCAACCATCCATCGAGCCCGTACCTGGCGCATTGAGCAGAGGAGAACGCCATGAGCAATCGCAACAGATGGCAAGCCCTGGCTGGAACCCTTTTGCTTGCGGCCCTTCCTCTCGCAGCGCAGGAGGCCGAGGACGGAGAGAAAGGATTCACCTTCACCGTCGATCCCCTGGCCTTTGGGGTCTTGGAGAGCGATGTCGACACCGATTCCTCGAAGTGGCAGGAGTACCGGGATCTGGGCTCCGGCTTCGTGATCCCGCTCCTGAACGTCGAGGGCCGGGGCGGCGGCGACCGCTGGCTCGACTTCCGCGCCGCCAACGTCCGCCGCGACGACGCCCGCTACACCTTCGGCTACGGCGTGACGGGCCGCTACAGCCTGACCGTCGACTACAACAAGATCCCGCACCGCTTCGGCAACGACGGCCATTTCCTTTGGACCCGGACGGCGCCGGGACGCTACGAGATCGCCGACCCCGTCCAGGCCGCCCTGCAGGGCGCTCTGGAACGGCAGTCCGCGGTCAACCGGAACGGGATCACCTTCCCCTTCCTCAACGGCCTGCTCGCCCCGTACCTGGCGACCGCGCAGGAGATCGACCTGGCGCTGCAGCGCGACCGCACCCAGGCCAACCTCGTCTTCGGCGGGATGAGAGGCTTTTCGTGGGGCCTCGAGTACAAGCACGAGAACCGCAACGGCGAGCGGCCTTACGGCGCCTCGTTCGGCTTCAGCAACGTGACCGAGCTGCCGGAGCCGATCGATTACGACATCGACGACACCGAGCTGGCTGGCGAGTGGAATACCGAGCGGGCGGGCGTCCGCTTCGGCTACCGCCATTCCACCTTCAAGAACGACGTGAGCACGATGGTCTGGGACAACCCTTTCCGGCTGGTGGGCAGCACCGACCCCAACGCCTACTCGTCGCCGGGCTCGGGCTCGATCAACGGCTCAGCCCTCGGCTTCGCCGATCTGTGGGCGGACAACGAGGCCAGCATGGTCTTCGCCAACGGCCGGGCGGAGCTCAGCGGCAATTGGTTCGTCCAGGGAAACGCGTCCTACAACGTCATGACCCAGGACGATCCGCTGCTGCCTTACACGCTCAACTCGTCGATCGAGGGGATCGGGTTCAACGACGAGACCTTCGATCCCACCGACCCGGCGAACCTGCCGGCCCGCAACGCGGACACCGAGGTCAACGTGACGCACCTGGCCGCCAGGGCCGGCACGACGTTCGGCGACGACCTCGACCTGACCTTCCACTACCGCCTCTATGACTACGACAACCAGTCGCGGCGGATCTCGTTCCCGGGCTACGTTCGCTTCCACGCCGTGTGGGAGGAGATCGGGCGCATCACCGTGCCCTACGCCTATCAGCGGCAGGACCTGGGCGCCGAGCTCGGCTGGGATCTGGCCCGTTCGACCCGGCTGGGCCTCTCCTACAACCTGCAGAGCTGGGACCGCGAGTTCCGCGAGATCGAGAACTCGGACGAGGATATCCTGCGCCTCACGTTCGACACGCAGCCCTGGGCGCGCTTCGGCGTGCGGGCGAGCTACGAGATTGGCGACCGGTCGATCAGCGACTACCACGTCGAGGCGCAGCACGACAGCTTCCTCCACCCCGAGTTGGTCAACAACATCCCGACGCTGAGGAAGTTCGACGAAGCGGCCCGCGAGTACGGTCAGTACAACGTGCAGGCCAACCTCTTCCCGGCCGAGGCCTGGAATCTCTTCTTCGGAGTCACCGGCCGCAGCGAGGACTACGACGAGAGCGGGCATGGCCTGATCGAGGACGAGATGCTGCAGTACAACGCCGAGATCGGGTACGCGCCGGGGGAGAGGCTCACCGTCTATCTCTTCGGCCACCGCGCCGACCGCGACAGCTTCCAGCGCGCGCGCC
>DASUNJ010000656.1:0-12213 GCA_036277235.1 Thermoanaerobaculia bacterium
CAACGCTTTGACCGTCTGCGGGAACCCCGAAATTTTGAATCCAAGGGCCCCCACTGGAGCCTTGCATCATGTCCGAACCGTACCCAACCGTGTTCGACTTCTTGTCGAACTTTAGGCTGGAAGACGCAACTTGATGCATCCTGTTTCCGCCGTCGAGATTGACGGGGTACCCGATGCTGTGTACATGGTTGGTTTGTAGCTTTAGAGTTGCGACTCCCAACCAACCAACGGCATCTCCGATGCGGTATATATTCCCATCCGAGAGCCGAGTATCCTGAAGTTCTAGGACTGCATAGTCAGCCGCATTGGGTACTTTCCCCTTTCCAGTAGCCCATGTAACTGTTACGGCTACTGCAGAGCCCGGCCAACTGCCGAACGGCGCGGCCCCATCACGGAATGAGGGGACAAAGATGAAGTTGGTAAAGAAGCCTGGACTTGTGGTTCCACTGTGGACGCAGTGGCCAGCCGTAAGCACAAGCCTGCGAGCTATGACTGCTCCTGAGCAGACTGCAGGTCCCACTCCGGGAATTTCAAAGAAGAGCTTCCCCACTGCGCGGTAAGGATAAACTAAATCAGCCTCCGCGGGAATGAGCCGTGAACTGGTAAAGTGAGCCTTTGCCTGACCTATATCCGGAGCGTTGATGTTAGTTAGCTGATTCGCGACGGCTGACCGTTGCGGCGTATAGAGTATTTTTTCAAAATCAGGAGCCACCGCCGCCTCCGGCGCACCTCCGGGATAACCCCACGCAGGTTCACTATCAGCCACTAGGGTACTGTTGCTGAGTGATTTCCCAATGTTCCAGGAAGGTGGCTTAGCTGCGGCAAAGCGAGCTGGCGTCCAATAGACCTCGGCTTCAGCGGGATCGAGAGGCTGGTCAATATAGTCTGCGGCTTTGCCCGAAGCGGGAAGCACTAGCAGGAGACCAATAAGAATCGTGAATCGTTTGCCAGTCATGGTTATTTGCCCCTTACTCGCCGAAGTGCCTGAGTTCTATTGCCTGTGACTGCTCATACGCAGCAGTGTACCGTGGTCATATGATCGTCGTTCCGGTCATAGCCGGCACGGTTTACTGGGAACGTGTGTCCTGTTGAGCGGACGCCTGACATCTTCCTTACTTCGAATAGCTTCCACCCGACAGTAGCGCCTGACCTGCTGGAACCACCCGTTTGGTAGCCGCGAAGGACTTCATGACCTGCTTTGCTGAAACCATGGCAATGGGGCTCGACCGTTCGCAAACTCCCACTGTAGGTGAACTGCACCACTGTTCTAATCCGTATCGCTTCGCAGATGGCTGAGTGCATCGAGAGCTCCAACTGATAGGCAACCTTCGCTTCACGGTTTGCCCCAATGCCGCCGTAGCACCGCCCTCGACTGGCCTAGGGCATGACCCTCTTTTATCTGTTGATTAAGATTAAGAGATCTTGGCATTGCCGTCAAGGTGTGGCTTACGGCGGGGGTCCGCGGCTCACAGGGCGGAGGAACATGCCCTCCGGGCGGCAGCTATCGGTTGTGGAGGCCGATCATGGTTGAGGCTTATCCTGAAGGCAGCCGAGAAGGGCGTTCGTTCGGTCGAGGTCCCCGGAAAGGGCTTCATTTGCCCGCGTCAAAGCCTCCAGCTTCGCCTGCATCTGAGCTTCTAGGGCGAGAAGCTCGGCCTTGTGGCGGCGCTCGCGCTCTTCGGCGAGGGCCTTCAGGGCCTCTCGCTCTCGCTGGTAGGCCTCCTGGCGTAGGGCGTGGCCCTCTTCCATGATGCGGACGTCGAGCTGGAGCTGCTCCTGGCGCTTCTCCTGCCGGCGCTGGAGCCAGCGACGGAGCACCTCCAGGAAGGCGGCGCTTCCTCCGAGGGCTGCCAAGCCGGTGATGGTGCGGTCCACGAGCTCGCTCATGCGGGAGGCCCGGGTGATCTTCAGGCGGTAGCCGGGGGTGAGGGAGAGATTGACTTGCATCACGAACCTCCTGGGAAAAAGGACCCGCCCGGCGCCGAGGGGCGACGCCGGGCGGGTGCGTAATTACCCGCGCTTGCGGGTCGGCGGCGCCACGGAGCCCGGCGCCGGATCCTGGACGCGCTCGGGCTTGAGCAGCTCGATGACCTCCATGTCCGGGGGCGCGGAGTCCACCTTCTCGATCCGCAGCTTGGGATCGTCGGCGAGCTGCGGGGGCAGCTCGGCGGCACGGACGTAGACTGGCTCGAGGCCGAACGTCAGCACCTGGCCGTCCACGTTGACGCGGCGGGTGGCATTGGCGGTTTCCAGGACTTCACCAGTGACACGGATCTTGTAAATCTTCGTCTCTTTCATCTCTTTCTCCTTTTCTTACTCCGGTTGTTGAAGAACCCGCACGGCGGTTTGCCAGAACGCCGGTGTGACGCCGTACATGGCATCCATGCCGAACGGGATGTAACGCGACGCAAACTCTTTGGACTGATCGAATTTCAGACCCTGCGGCTCGCGGGAAACCACGAAGATTGCGGGCCGCGGGCCGTTGGGGGTGGCTAGGACGATGTCAACGGTGTTCTCCGTCCCCGCCTTGGGCTTGAAGTCGCGGACGAGCTCGAAGGCGCCCTGCCAGAGGTTGGGATCGGCGCCGAAGCTCTTCTCAGTGCGCAGCTTCTCGTAGGCCGACCAGACCTGCTGTGAGCGGACGAAAACGACCAGGCCCTTGCGGAAATCCTCGCTGCGCACCAGCTCGTCGCGAAGGATGGAGTTGGCCATGAGCCGGTCCACGGCCGCGGACAACTCTTCCCGGACCTCGTTCACATCCGGGGCAGATGGGTCCGTGCGTGTGGTGAAAACGATGTTGGAGGCCAGGGTGCCGTCCGGGTGCTGATGCGAGTCGCTGAAGAAATCCTGGCCGTCGTAGGTGAGCAGGTTGTCGCGCAGGACGCGGTAGGCCAGGAGGACCTTGCCGACCGCAAAGGCACGGCCGATGCGCGTGGCCTTCTCGGTGGCTTGCAGGAGGGCCGTTCCACGCTCGATGTCGAGGGAATCGAAGTCGAGGGTGACTTCGTACAGCTCCGGACGGACCTTGAGCCGGCCGGCGAAGCCCTGCTGGGCAACGCGGTCCCCGATCCACTTCCGCAGTTCGGGGAACACGGCGGCCCATTCGAGGTTGACCTCCTCGGCGAGCGAAGGGTCGGAGACCACGACGGCCACAAGCGGCAGGAGGGTCGTCGGATCGGTCTTGTCGTAAACGTCCAGGGCGATGGGCGTCGCCTTGACCGCGATCGATTTGAGGTCGCTGAGCATGGCGTTTTTCTCCTAGCGCCGGTCGATGTCGACGAACCACTTGCCGGGTGAGGCCGGGCGAGTGAACTTTCCGAGGAGGATGGATTCCGAGGTGACGGTGGAGACGGTGTTGTCGTCTACCACGAAGGCGTCATCGCCGGGCTTGGGCACGGCGCCCGTGAAGGCGAACTCCCACTCGCCCTGGCTGTTGACTTCGACGAAGCGGACGGCGCCGTAGGCGCTGAAGGTGTCTCCGAGGGTGCCGTCGGCGCCCGCGGTGTTGTCGTACGCCTTCCAGGCGACCCCTTGAGTGCGGAGGTCGGCGATGTCGTCTCCGGGCACGGCGAAGCCGTCGGAGTCCGTGCAGACGATGGCGTTTAGGTAGATGCGGGCTCCTCCCTTCACCGGGAGGGGAAGGAACTGCGGTTGATGGACCGAGTGCATGCGGTGAACGTCGGCAGTTAGAGCTGGCATGGTCTTCCCTCCTTTCAGTTGGACCGGAAGCCCCAGCTCGCGCTGAAGCGGTATTTCTGCTCGAGCTCGGCTTCTCGCTCGGACGTGAGAGAGCCTGGCTGGCGGGCGGCAGGATCGGCGTCGGCCATGCGGCCCGCGGTCAACGCTTCGACCGCGGGGACGGCGGAGAGGATCTGGAGGACCTGGTCAGCGATGGAGACATCGATGGCAGGCTTGGCCGGGTCGGCTTGCAACTTGACCGTGGCGGGGGTGCGGTCGGCGAGCAGCTCGACCAGGAGCGGCCGGGCGAGCTTCGCCATGGCGGGCGTGACGCGGGCGCCGAGCTGGGCGAGGCGGCGGTCTACGTCAAGCTCGGCGCGTTGCCGGAGGAGCGTTGAGAGAGCCTGGGCGCCTTCGGCAACCTGGGCGCGCAGGGCGGCCAGCTCGGGCTCTCCTGATGGAGCTTGATTGTCCGGCGGGGTCGCCGGAGGATCGTCTTCGGGCATGGGTGTCTCCTTTCGAGCGGTGAGGACGTACTGGGGACGGCAGAGGGTCACGGGCGGGAGCCCGGGGATCGCGGGGCGGGCGTTGCCCAGGAGGGCGCAGCCGGTGAGATACCAGCCCCCGGTGACGGGATGGCTGAGCGCGATCTCGGCCGATCTGCGGGTGTAGCGCTTGCTGCGGATCAGCTCGATGACTGAAGGGTCGAGATCGATGTAGCGGACCCAGAGGGCGGCGTCCTGAAGCCAGACTCGCTCGCACCAGCCTAGGGAGGGGCCTCCCCAGTTGTGATCGAGGTTGAGGCTCGCCATCTCGACGGCCGGGTCGTAGACAGCGGCCATCTCGAGGAGGCGTTGCAGGGTGATGTTGATCCCGTGGGTCTCGGTGAGATCGACGGGGATCAGCGCGGGGAACTCCAGCGCCAGGCTGTCCCCGGCAGCTAGTTCGAGAACGTGATCGGCGCCGGGGGTCCAGAGGACCGAGCCGGTGATGATGCGGGGTTTCATCTGCCACCTCCAAAGCCGGGGTCTGGGAGAGCGGGAAGGCCGGTGTCCGGGGCGATGGGCCAGGGGCCGGTGGGCTCGTCGCCGGTGTAGCCGAGCTCTTGAGCCTCGGCGGCGCTGACGGTGCCGATGAAGCAGCGGCAGTTGTGGCCAGCAGGAGGCCACCACGTGTTCCAGATGGGGTGATCGATGGCGAAGACCTTGCCGTGCATGACGGCGTGGTTGTGGAGGGGACGCTGGCGGACGTGGTCGTCTCCGACGGTCCACCAGATGAGATAGCGGGTCTGGGACGGCAAGGACGAAAGGGACGCAAAGGACGGATGGGAGATGGCTTCCTCGGCGGGTCGCGGCTCGACTACGGGCTCGTTGTCGAGAGGCGCGGGGACGCGCATGGTCATCCGGTAGTAGGCCAGGGGGACTGCTACCCCGTTTTTGAGGGCGTTTTCAATGCCCTTCATGCGCTGGCCTCGGTCGGCGGCGTCGGTGGCGTCGTAGACGGATTTAGGGATGGGCGCGTCGGGGCCGAAGTTGAGCAGGACCAGCCAGCGGATCAGGCTGTCGGACTCGAAAGAACCCAGGAGGTGCGCGTCGTGCTGGACGGTTTCGAGGCGGACCTCATTTGAGATCATTGCCTTGGCGAAAGAGCCGGCACCTTTGGCAAGGCCGCTGGTGTCGACCTCGCCGAGCATCAGCAGGGCTTCCGCGTGTTCGAGCCACGCGACGAACGAGGAATAGCTCGCGTCGCCTCCCCGCGAGGCTTCGAGGAAGCTGATGTCGAGGCCTTCGGGCAGCGCGATGGACGAGCCCGTGCGAATGGAGTTGAGGATCGCGAGCATGCGGTCCTCGTTCTCCTTGTTCAGGAGGTCCTGATCCGCCTTGTAGGGATAGGTACCTTTCGTGAGGGGCTGCGCGAAGCGCTCGACGAAGATCGCCCAGTATTTCGAGGCGTGCCGCTTCAGAAACCAGACCCAATAAAGCCGGTCGAGCAAGGCTCGGCCCCAGGGGTTGTCCTTGGTGCCGTAGGACAAAACCTGGAACTTCATCGGCGGCGCGGGGATCGGAGCGATGCGGCCCGGATGGGCGACGACATGGAGGGACCTGTCCACCGCCGACCACCCGAACCGCCACATGGGGCGGTCGATGAGATCAACCGGCAGCCACGCTCCGGCCAGGGGGCCGCGAGTGGCTTGCTCCCAGATGATCTCGTTGATGGCAACGCCCTTGATGACAGCTTCCAGGATGTTGGAAACGGGGACGATGCGGACCGGGATCAGGGAGAGCGCTGTCTGAACGAAGCGGGCGATCTCCTCGGCAAGCGGCGTCGAGTCGGCGGCGCGGATGTAGCGCGGCAACGCGAGCACCGCTTTGACTCGCTTTTCCCAGAGGGCGGCCATGTTCGTATCGGTTTCGATCATCCGCGTGTACAGCTCTCCGACGCGGTCGCCGTCTTCTGATCGTTCGCGGACGAAGCGGGAGGGGTGGGGAACCTCTTGCCATCTTCCGAAAGTGCCGAATCCACGGAAGAGCATGGGATCGGACCCGAGCTCGCCCACGTAGGGGCGAAGCCGGCGCTCGGCCGACAGGGCGGTTAGCACCAGCTCGGCGAAGAGCTGCTCGGAACGGGATCGGGCGGCGGGGAGGGCGCTCACAGGTTCCTCAGGATGTCGAGGGAAGCGATGGCGCTCCCGGCGGGGGTTGCGTGCCGCAGGGGCGGAGTGGAGACGGCTGCCCAGTCGGCCGTGAGCTTGCGCAGCTCGGCGACGCGCAGGGCATCTACCAGGTGGTCGTTGAGCTTGGAGAAGCGGCGGGCGTCACCAGACTGCGAGTAGGTGTGATTGGCAAGGAGGTGCCGGACTTCGGGATCGAAGGGCAGCTCCAGGCCCCGGCCGTGGAGACGGCGCTCGATCAGTTGGGTGCCGAGCTCCTTGTAGGAAATGAGCACTTCTCTGCCCGATGCCGGGTCGAGCTGGGCTTCGCCGGTGGTGGGGTCGATGGCCGGGGTCGAGCGGTTGAAGACATAGCCGGACAGGCGTTCTCCGAGCCCCGGCGCCAAGAGATCCACCAGCACACGGCCGACGCCGGTACCGTCGAAGCCCCAGCCGCCGGCGGGCTTCAGGATGGCGTCGAGCGCGAGGATGAAATCGCGTTGCGCGTACCAGTTCCAGCCGGTCAGGTGGATGCGTAGGACCAGGGTGTCCGTTAGACCGTTTCGCCGCTCGAAGAGAATTTCCGTGACGGTGGCGGAGCCCACGTCAACGCCGGCTGTGAGGTCGCCAGGGAGGGCGCGCACGAAGAACCGGGCAAGGTCGGCAATCACTTCCCGGCGGCGCTCGGCGTCCCATCGATCCCAGCCTGAGACGTCGAGACCGTCCTGGAGCACGGTTAGGTAGGGCTGCAGGGCTTCGGTGCCTTCCGCTTCCTCCGGGTCGTCGGAACCCCTCACCCCCGGCCCCTCTCCCATCGCACTCCCGTCCCCCGGGAGAGGGGAGGAAGAAGACTCTTCCGGTGCCTCGTCTCCCCAGGGGTAGGAGGGGTTCAGGCGGCGGGAGAGGCCATCCAACTGACCGGCGCGGCTGTCCCAGCGGAAGGAGATGGAGAGGTAGTCCGGGATCCAGGTGAGGGCCGGCTTGAGCAGGCGCTCGGGGAAAAGCGAGTATTCGGGATCGCCGGGCAGGCCGAGCACGTTGTGCACGTAACCCGGCTCGTCCGGCCCGCCGTAGAAGCCGACGAACTCCTGGCGGCGTTCCTCGCACCAGAAGGGGTGGGGCATGATGGTCTTGGGCCAGTGGAAGCGGACCCAGATGCGGTTTCCAAAGTCGCGCCCCAGCGTGCGGACACTCTCGGGGGTAGCCGCGGCGCCGGGGCGCAGGAGCTGCTCGACGACAAGCGGGGGCGTGTCGCCGGGGACGATCGAGTCCGAGGGGACGGCGTTGTCGGCGATGCGTTGGAAGGTGCACTGGCGGTCGCCAGTGGGCACGGAGTAGATCCGGATCTCGCAGCCCGGCTTGGCAGCTCGCCAGAACTCGCTCCAGCTCCTCGGATTGACGACCATGGCGGCTTCGTCGTGGAGCAACCAGCCGCGGACGTGGATGCCGCGGTAGGCGCGGCCGTCGTGGCCTGCCGGCCGGAAGAGCACGCGCAAGCCGTTGCGCCAGGTCAAGCGCCGGTAGGGCTTGGTGGTGCGGCTGCGTAGTGAGTCGGCAAGGAAGGGATTGGCGCTGAGCTGCCATTCGACCTCTTCCCAGATCTCGTCAAGGTCGCCGTCCAGGGCAGAGCCGACGAGCACGCTTCCGCGCTCGGCGGCCAGACAGCCCCACAGGAGCAGGCCCACGATCTCGCGGCTCTTGCCGACCTCGGCGCCGTCCTGGTGGACGACGTGGCCGCGGAAGCGCAGGGAGGGGCGCTGGTAGGGGAAGAGCTGCCAGAGGCCGCCGCCGTCCTCGGGCCTGTTGACTAGATTCGTCTCGACCCAGAGAACCGGGTCCGCGTTGAGGAGCCACCACTGAAGACGGTCCACGTCGAGGACCTCGTCACCGAGCCGGAGGTCGCCGCGTTCGAGCGCCTGCCAGGACCAGCGGTTGCGCCGCAGCAGCGCGTCGATCAGCTCGGGGAGCGCGGGATGCAGCAGCTCGATGCTATGCATCGGAGTCCTCCCCTTCGCCTGCCAAGCCCTTCCGCATCTGGCTCACCCAGGCGGCCCTTCCCGCGAGGCCGAGGCCTTGGTCTCGCTCCCGCTCTCCGCTCGACCTGGGCGTGATGGTCTGGTCGGCGGCGGTGTGGCCGAGCTGGCGAAGAAGCTGGAAGGTGTTCGCTGCTCGCGGGTTCTCGACCGGGCGCTCGGCTACCACCTCGAGGTCGCCGTCGGCGTTGCGGCCCACGATGGGCACTTGGACGACAAGGCCCTCGCGCATGAGCTCGGACAGCTCGCCGTGAGCGAGCGCGAGCTGGCCGGCCATGGAGGTGGCGGCGAGCTCGGCCAAGCCGGTGAGGTCGCCGCGCTCGATGGCCGCGAGGTACTTCTCCATGGTGTCCTGATGCCCGAGCGACACGAGGCAAGCGGAAAGGCCGGCTCCGCGGGCCTCGACGGCTCGCTTCACGTCGCAGGTCCCGGTGCCGTCGTTCGGGCAGACGGCGGGCTTGCACGGAGGCAGGGCCTGACCGAGCGCGGTGGTGGCGTGCTCGCCGGTCTTCACCGCGGCGGCGCGCCGCTGCGCACGTTCCTTCGCGGACAAAGGTCTGCCCTTGGGCCGTCCGGCTTTTTTCTTGGTGGGTCCCTTGGGCTCTTTCGGCATCTTGACTTCGCTCGTCTTCGGGGGCAGGTTGAATCCATGAGCGCAAGAAACCAAATCGAAGGGACCCCAACCACAGGGGGTAAACGCAAGAATTCACGGGAGTTGGAGGTTGCTGGCAGCGCGGGAGATGAGCCAAAATTTTTGGCTCATCTCGATGGATGGACGTCTTTCCTGGTCAGCGTGCGCGGCCGGACGGAGGCTACGGCGCGAAGGTATCGGCGGCTCGTCGAGCGGCTGCTCGCCGATGTCGGCAAGCCGGTCGAGCAGCTCGGCCGCGAGGACGTGGAGAGACATCTCCGGCGGCTGCATGTGGCCGGTCGGGGGGAGTCCGTCCGGCAAGGTGTGGTGGTGGCCGTGCGGTCACTCGGGGAGTGGTGTCTGGCGCACGGGATCGTGGAGACGAACCCCGGCGCTTCGCTCTCGGGCCCGCGGCCCTACCGGCGCGAGATAAAGGTGCTCACGGTCGGCGAGGTGTCCCGGCTGCTGTGGGGCGACAAGCCGGGGGCTCTGCCTCGCGATGCCGTGGAGATGCGGGACCGGGTGCTGCTGGGAGTCGCCTACGTGGCAGGCCTGCGAGCTTCGGAGATCGGGCCGCTGGAAGCGGAAGGGGTGGCTTGGCAGGAAGCGACCCAGACGTTCAGCATCCTGGTGCGGCACGGGAAGGGGGCGGGCGGGGATGTTCGACTGCCGCTGGATCGGCCGGTGTCGCGGATGCTCGGCGCCTGGCTGACGGCCAGGGCGGCTGGGCGGTTCCTATGGGGACGGCCTTTGACGCGAGGGGCAGTGCGAAAGATCTTGCAGCGGCGGTGCGCGGAGGTGGGGATCGTGGCGGGTGGGCGGCGGATTTCGCCTCATATCTTGCGGCACAGTTTGGCGACGCATCTGCTCCAGAAAGGGGTAGACATCCGCAAGGTCCAGCTTCTCCTGCGGCACCGATCGATCGCCACGACTGAGGGGTATCTCCATGCCGACGTTGAACGGCTGGGTGCGGTACTGGTCCGGAGCAGTCCGCTCGAGCGGCGGCGGAAGAAGGCGGCGGCGGTCCGGCCGGCGATGGAAATGATTCTGAGTGAGCTTCGGGGCCTTGTTCAGTCCGAGTGATGATGCGAAGGCAGTGGCTTGCTCAAGAGGGAAGAACTCAAGGCTGATCGGCGGATGGAATCCTTGGGGCCGGCTTCCTGCCGGCCCCGATCCTTCGAACTCTGCTCTTTCGGGTAGCACTTTTGTGGGGCATCTATCCCCGCTGATCGCAGCCTCAACAGGAGATCCCTGCAGATGAGGGGAATAGGTGCGCCGATCTCACTGGCCCGCGCCTCCTTGAGCCTGCTGAAGGCGCAGGAGCCGCTGGCGGAGCACATCGGGCTTCATCTTCTTCGCCAGCCTGTTGATGCGCGCGAGGTCGGCTGCTGCGCGCTGTTCGTCCATGGCCGCTTCTTCCAGGTTGCGCTTGGCCGATTCGAGCTCCTTGGCGAGTTGGGCTGGATCGTCGATCGGAAGAGATGCGAGCGCCTGCTCCTCGATTGGTGCCGGCGCCTGTGCCGCCCTCGCGGCGGGACCGAGCTGCGTGTTAAGGATCCCGGCGACGACGCAACTGAGCAATGATACGTTGAGATAGGTGCGTACCGGCTCGCCGTTGTCGTCATAATAGGTGCACCCTCTGTATTTCCCATCGGAGTACGTCGGAATGTAGGTCGCCGACCAGGCGGGAGCCGCGGTGACCGCGATCAAAAGGGCAATGCCGAATACAATTCGCCAATTGGACATAATACCTCTTTCTCCTTTCAGGAGCGAAAAGAGTGCGCCGCGATTAAACTGGTGGCCGCTCTATCGTGTCTCCTGATTGGTGTTACGCACGGCGGCGGGATCTGGATGAGTATGCCGGAAGGTCAGCCGCCGGAACTCCCTAAACAAATGCCTCGATCGGCCCGAGTGACCAAAAGCGTGGTTCTGGTTACTGCTGTTTCCGGCTGAGCCGCTCCGCGCAAAGGCTTGGCCGGCTGTGGTTTAGCCGCGTTCATCCGTCGCGGCCTCCCCCTCGCGGGCGGCTCACGTAGCGAAAACGAAATCAGTTCCGTTTTTTGAGGCGAGCAAAAGCCCGCTGGGCTTGCGTTTGCTCGATGCCGGCCGGGTCCGATTCCTGGTTCAAACCCGCGTGAAAAAGCAATAACGGGAAGGGGGTTTGAACGAGGTTGGGTGGGGGTGGGCGGGAGGCGCCGCGGCTGGCGCGGACGAGTACGAGACGCCCCGTTGCGCGGCCCGCCCTGGGAGTTGATTCGCGAAGTTGCTGTGAAGCCCTATGCGCAGATCTGGGAGCACGAAGCCCACGACCCGCCCCAGTGGGCCTGATAAATGCAACAGGCGCTTCCCGGAACCGAGGCTCCACTACAGCAGTTCGTGTTGAATAGGATGTCGTCGACGCCCCCCGAAGGTATGCACACCGGAGAAGCCGGAGGCGGAGCAGGGCAAGAGGCATTGCCACAGCGAGCGTTGACGCACTGGTTGTAGGGGGCGGGTTGACCTGAGCAATCGTCATCGGTCTGACAAAAGGCCCAGGCGTTCTCGGTGTTCAGCAGAAATGACGCGGCCAGGACAACCAAGACTACTGCGATTCTCTGAGTCTTCATCGGTCCGTTCCTTTCTGAGCTTCACGGCAGCGCCGTGATTTAGATAATACTCAATAATTATGGTGTCTGCCGGACTGAATTGCGCGCCGTCTCGCTTGGGATGGGAGGTGGGAGGCGCCGCGGCTGGCGCGGACGAGCACGAGACGCCGAAGGCGGCTCGCGCGCAGCGCGACAAGACGCGGCGCCGTGGGGTGGGTGGGCGGGTTCTTCTTTGGGCGGGGGGAGCAGTTCGGCGGAGCGATCAGCGGAGCCGATCTGCGGGGTCTTCGGGCGGGTGGGCCCTCGGGTGGGTGGGTGGGGCGGGGGCGGGCCCCGTAGCGTGCTTCCACAAACTAGGGGATGCGTCCGGGGGGAGGCTCGGGTAGGTGCCCGCGCCTGGTTTGACATAAGCCCCGCTTATGTAAAGGCGCAGCCCGGAGGCGGGGAGTGGCGCGCAGTGGCGGGGTTCGGGTAAGGCGCGCTTACCGGAACTCCCGACCTGCGTTTGCGCCGCCCCCGCCGGAGCCAGGGGCGGGCAGCTCCCGAGCCGTAGGGCGGGGGAAAGGTCCGGAATGCCACGGCACGTTGCGGGGCCCGAGGGCGGGGGAAATGGAAGAGGGCGGGCGGACGGGGATT
>DASUNJ010000657.1:0-10182 GCA_036277235.1 Thermoanaerobaculia bacterium
GGCCCAGGCGACGTGGGACCTCCTCGATCCCGCAGCCCGCAGAAAAACGATCGTCTGAGATCTCGACAGGAAGATGCGATGAACCAATCACAAAACATGCAGCCTGCTCCCCTTTCCCTGCACCCCAGAGGATTGTTGAACGCCCTGGCGTCGCGTTTGCCGCGCAACGTCGAGATCGAAGAGATCTCCACCGAAGCGAGCTTCCACCTGCCGGCGGGGGAGGTCTGCAACCGGATCCTGCTGTATGAAGAAGTGCCGGGCCGTCCCGGCCTGTTCCTCCGCCTGCTCCTGCCCCTGCCGATCCGCTCCGAAGGCAACAAGTCAGAGACCGGCGCCCTCGTGCGCTGCGTCTACAGCGGCGGCCATCTCGTGAAGCGGATCACCGACGTTCAGGCCGGCCGCCTCGTCGAGTTCGAGGTCCTGGAGCAGGAGCTGGGGATCGAAGGCTTTGCCACTCTCGAAGGTGGCTCCTACAGGATTCTCGAACGGGGAGCAAGCTCGGAAGTCATCCTCACGACCCGTTACTGCGGCCACCTCAGGCCCCGCTGGTTCTGGCGAACCCTGGAACGCCTGTTCGCCCGCGGCGTCCACGACCGGATCCTGCAAGGGATGAGGAGCTCCTCCCGGAACCCCAAGCAGCAAGCCGCTTGAAGGGAGCTCTCTTCGAGCTCTCGCCTCTCCTACCCCGGGGCGGGGGAGGCGGCGGTGCGCCGGCGCAACACCACCGGCACGCGGCTCTCCGAAAGGCCGGGGATGGAGATCTCGGCACGGTAGCTCACGCCCGCCACGAGATCCTCGCTCACCAGGACCGAGATCCGCACCGGGCACTGCTCTCCGGGATCGAGCGTCACCATCTGGGGCTCGATGGTCACCGGCGGGCGGAACTCGTGGCCCATCGGGTCGACGAAGGCGGACGCTTCGACGGGAGCCGACACGCGCCCCGTCAACTGGTTGTTGACCAGGAACACGCCATACGCCAGCTCGCCGGCCTCGGCCTCGAGCACGAGCACCGGGACGGCGCCCGCTGTGGACCGGGAAGCGGACGCCTCCCCCGTGGCGTGAGCCGCGGCGGAATCGGCAGATTTTGGCTGGACCGGGAAGAGGTCGGTGCAGATGTCCACGACCGATCGGGCATGGTTGACGGCGAGCTGCGCCACCCCCTCCACGAAGCGCAGGTGCGTCTGTGAAACGCGTCCGAAGAGATCTCTGAAATCAGGCATGGCTGGGCGTCCCCGCGGGAGTCTGAACGTGCCGGCAGGACCGGCGGCAATAGAAATGATCATACCAGTGGTGGACGAGATCGGGACAATCCTCGACCTCGATCTCGTGGCGGGAGTCGAAACCGATCGTGCCGACGCTGACGGTCCAGCGCAGGTAGTAGTCCCGGCAGCCGTGAATCCGCACGACGGACTCCAGCTTGCTCCCGGGCTCGGCCTCGCCGGGCACGGTGGTGCAGACCTCCACCGTGCCGCGCTCCAGAGGCTCCAGGACGAGCTGAGCGGGAGAAACCTTGGCGTGCTTGCCGGTCGCCTCCACGTTGATCACGCGGCTGGAGGTTGCATCGCAATTCGTCACGACCAAGCGGATGCAGGCTGTCCGGCACGGACAGACATGGCTGACGCACTCGCCCAAGGGTTGGGGGACCCAGCAGGGGGCGGGGATCTCACAGCAACCCGCTCGCGAACAACACGCCCGCGCGTGGCGGCTCATCGGCACCGGAAGCTTCGGCAGGCAGCACCCGGGCAAGCCGGCGATCGTCGTGAGCAGGTCCAGGCCGAGCTTCATCTGCGCGCTGAACAGGTTGCAGAGAGCCTTGTGCGCCTCCCCCAGAGGGGGCGCCGCAGCGGGATGAATCATGGCAAGGGCCTCCTGGCGGGTGGCAATTCACCGGTGCCGGTGACACGCATCGGGTAATGGAGGTTGTGGAGACGCCACATACCGTTGTAGGTACGGGACGGGTGCAACTGCGCCGGGAGGACGAGCTCGAGGCGGATCTCGCGCACCTCTCCCGGCTGCACCTCTCCCGACCCGCGCGCGATCTTGATGCGCATCAGCCCGGCGTGCTCCCTGCCCACCTCGTCGATGAGCTCCTCGAGCGGCTCCCGCTTCAGCTCGCGGTTCAGGATGCGGCCGAGGATGCGATCGAAACCGTCGATGTCGAAAAGGCCGCAGGCGTAGGCCCGCCGGATCTCGGCCGGAGCATTGCCCTGGTTGGTCAGCGTCAGGTCCACGCCGAGATGCTCCCCGGGGCTTCCGGAGAGATACAGCCGCTTCGGAAAAAGCCGGAGGTGTACCCGGGGCTCCACCTCCACCGTGACCGGCTGCTCCCGGTCCCCGATGCGGATCCTGCCCTCGTAGGTGCCGGGGAGAGTGTCGCGCGGCAAGTCGATGCGGAGCACGCCCGTCCGCTGGAGGAAGGCGGGAAAAGCGGCCAGCTCCTGCGGCGAAGGCTTCCCCTGGCCGGACGCCCTGGGCGGCGGGGTGGGGAGCTCGAAAGTCAAATGCTGCGGCGCGTTCTGCAAGCCCGGCACGACCGTGGCGAGATGATGCGGCGAACCGCGGACACGCAAGGCAGAAGTGACCGGCTTCTTCTTCTTGCTCATTCCGGCGTTCCGGGGTCGGATCGCGAGATCTGGATGAAGCTCGTCGGCCCACAGATCTCGCAAGGGTTGGGACGGTAAGGCTCGGTGATGACCTGCGCCTCTCCGCACAGGCGGATGTTCATCACTTCCAGGCCCAGGATCGACAATCCGATGCAGAAGTCGGCGGGGAGATGTCCGCGGACCGAAGGAAACTCGGTCAGCCGGATCTCCACGGGATCCACGGCGAACTGGATCTTGGGAAGCGAGTCCACCGCCAGGTGGAGGACCGGCAACGCGTCGACATTGAAATGGATGCTCGGTAGAGTATCGACGTTGAAGTGGACACTCGGGAGAGTGTCGACGTTGAGGTGCAGCGTACTGGGGATACCTGTCAGGTCGACATCGAAGTCGTTCGGGATCTCTACTCCCATGGTCCCCTCTTCTTTTTTGAATACTGAGAGTACCACCCCGTACCGCCACGGTCAACAGGCACGGCTTCAGCCGGCTGCAACCTGGCCCCGGCTCTTTCCGTACCGGAGAGCCATGAAGATCGTTGAGCTCCGCATGGAAATCCGTGGCCTCGCGGTGAACGGCTTCGTGCTGGCCGCTCTCCTCGCTGCCCAGCCGGCGGCGGGCGAGCCGGGGCCGGCGAAGTATCAGGTGCGCCTGCTGCGGGTCGAGCCCCCGCGGCTGGCCGTCAGCGCAACCCTCCCGATCGACGGGCAGGCGCTCGAGATGGGTGCTTCGCGGCCGGCCGACGTTCCGGAGCTGGACAAGGCAGGGTGGCCCGCCCTCATCGCCAACCTGCGCGTCTCGGATGCCGCGGGTGAAACCCTCCAGGCGACGAGCGCGGGCCCCAAGGGCTGGCTCCTCGCCAAGCCGCATTCCGGCCTGTTGACGGTCGAGTACGAAGTGGATTACCAGCCGCTCGCCGCGCGCGGCTGGCCGGCTCCGCGCGAGGCGGCGTTCGCCGGTCCGGACCACATCGTCGTCCTGGGCAGGACGCTGTTCATCACCACTCCGCAATCCGGCACCGGTGTTGTCCGGTTCGACCTTCCGCAGGGCTGGCTTCCCGTGGCGCCCTGGAAGCCAGGGGCGGCCCGCTATTTCACGGCCGGCTCTCCGCAGGACCTCACCGAGAACCTGCTGGTCTTCTCCCGCTCCGAGCCGGAAGTGATGACCGCCGGCGGCTTCCGTCTGCTCGTCACGGCCATGGGGCACTGGCAGGAGGCACGCCCGGACATCCGCTCGGTGCTCGGACGGGTGATCCGGCAGTTCGTGAAGGTCATGGGGTATGACGAGCAGGAGAGTTATTCGGTCGTCCTGCTGCCGGTCCTGGACCGCGGGGGAGAAGCCTTCCGGCACAGCTTCGCCATGTCGATGGACGTGCCGCCGACGGGCGCCAACAGCCTCGACTGGGGGAACACGATCGCGCACGAGATCTTTCACTATTGGAACGGCTCGCGGTTGCGCGGCTCGGACTACGCCACGTCGCAATGGTTCCAGGAAGGATTCACCGAATATGTGGCCAACGTGTCCCTGGCGACGGCCGGGATGATCGATCCGGACGGCTTCCGGAAAAAGCTTTCCGATCACGTCGGCAACTACCGCAAGCTGGCCACGACGCTGGAAGGGGGCGGCACCCGGAAGGGGCCGCCGCTCTACAGCGGCGGCGCGCTGGTCGCGTTTTCCTGGGACGTGATGATCCGCGACGCCACCGGAGGGAAGCGCAACCTCGGCGACTTCCTGAGGGAGCTCTGGCGCCGCACCGATCGCGGCCGGCGGCCTTGGGAGTGGAGCGATCTTCAGGCCGCGCTGGACGCCACGGCCCCCCTGAGCTGGCAGGCCTTCCACGGCGCCCACATCCGCGGCGACAAGCCGTTGCCGCTCGCGGAGATCTTCGCCCGGGCCGGTCTTCGACTGAGACAGGCCGAGGACGGGTCTCCGCGCGTCGAGCCGGACCCGGCGGCTTCCGCCCCGGCGGTGGCGCTGTGGGAGGGCCTGGTTGCCGACTACGATCCCGGCTGCATGGACAGCACGACCCTCCGGGTCGCGGGCCGCGACCAGGTCTTCACCGTTCAGGATGCGGAGCTGATCAAGACGACGGTGGAGAAGTACCTGGCCGAGGAGAAGCCGGCGCTCGAGCCGTCGGTGCTGGCGCCGGGCCCGGTGTTCATCAATTGCCAGGGCTCGGTCCGCATGGGCGCCTGGATGTTGGTGCCCGGCGGTTCGGAGGCGCCGGAGCTGGAGCTGACCTATCGGGTTTTGACGAACGAGAGCTTCATCGTCAACCAGGTCATCTCTCTGAAGCTGGAGGAGGGCCGGTGGAAGGTGGCGGGCGTAGGCCGGAGAACGGGCCATCTCAGGTGAGAGGTCTCTTCGCGTTGTTTGAACGCTCGCCGACTAGGAGAGCTTCCGGTAGCGGACCATGGTGCCGCCTTCGCTGTAAGTCTCGATGGCGATCGCTCCCTCCTTCTGGAGCTGGTTGAGCGCGCGGAAGAGCGTCGTGCGTGCCGGCTCGTAGCCCAGGGCGCGGAGGATGTCCTGCCGGTTGAAGACCTGGGGGAGCTGAGGAAGGGCCTCCTCCAGGTCGTTCGTGACGGAGTAGCGGGGACTCATCGGCTTGGAGGCCGGAGGCGGGGAGGGCTGGACCGGCGCCCTGGAAGGCTCGGGGGCGGCGGCGGGCCGTCCCCCATCGAGCGCCTCCTGCCGGAGCCTGTCGAGAGATCGGATCCGGGCCTCGTGGGCCGCGTTCATCAAGGCGACGTCCGCGCGATGCTGCTCCTCGAACGCGCGCCGGCGCTCCTCGTACTCCTCCGGTGTCATGGTGTCCTCCTGGAAGAAGCATACGGAAGCGGAAGCTTGCCGTCGAGCCCGCGCCTCGCCGCCCGGGGAGCCCGCCTGCCGTCCGCGTCGTCCTTCCAGGCAATCCCGGCAGCTTCCCGGCGACCGGGTGATTCTCCCGCGCGACCGGGCAGGCCTTCCGGACGGTGCGGCAAGCCTTCCGGCTGAGCGGGAGACCTATCCGGACGGTCGGGGAAGCTCTCCGGACGGTCGGGAAGGCTTTCCGGACGGTGGGGAAAGGCTTCCCGATCATCCGGAAAGGGAGCGGACGGTTCGGAAAGCTTGCCGGATCATCCGGGGAGGTTTCCGGACGGTTTGGAGAGGTCTCCCTACCATCCGGAAAGGCAACCGGACGGTTCGGAAAGGCTTCCGGACGGTCCGGAAGGGTTTCCGGATCAGCCGGAAGGTCTCCGGACGGTGGGGAAGGCTTGCCGGATCGTCCGGAACGTCTTCCCGACCATCCGGAAGGTCCTCCGAACCGTCCGGAGAGGTCTCCGTGTCACACGGAGAGGCTTCCCGACCGTCCAGAAACCCTTCCCGCTAGCCGGGAAAGCTCTTCCGACCGTCCGGAAAGGTTGCCCTATCGCCGGGCAAGCTCTCGTCACCATCCGGAAGGCTTTCCCGGTCCCGCGGAAGGTTTCCCGGATGAGCCGGAGAGCGTTCTCGTTCGCCGGGGAAGCTTCCGCGACCGTCCGGAAGGGTTTCCCGGTCGCCGGGCAAGCTTCCGCGGCGGCCCGGAAAGCTGTCCTCGTCTTCGGGAATGGATTTCGGATCGTCCGGGAAGCTCCCCGGCTCAACACCCTCTGAAGCCTGGCAGCTTATCCGTCACGCTCCTGACGCAGAAGCAGCCGCGCTTCCCTGGCTCCAGGAGGAGGATCTCTCATTCCTGCAAGAAGATGGCTCGATCTCTGGCGCCCTCTTATCCGGCCGCACAAGCCCCCTCCCGGCTTGCTTATGGACATTCTCTCCCTCGCTCACGTCATGGGGCCTCCATCAAATCCGTCACATACGGCTGCCAGCCGACACGTGAGTTGACGCATAAGCGTCCTGGCCTGTTCGGATGGGGGGAGGCTTATGCGACACTCTGTCCGGATTGACGTGACTGGCGGTAGAGAGGTACCATCAGCTAAAGCGTAGAAGCTACGAAGCTATCGACATGTTGCCATTAGTCACCGGGGACCGCCAACTGTCGGTAAGGCGGAAATTCGTGGAATATTGAGTGAGCGGTTGCACGTCGCACGGAAATCTTATGACCTACTTTGAGGTGATACACGAAACGCAAAGCCTGCCCTCTGGCTTCGACTCCTACTCTCTTCTCCTATTCCCCGACAGGGCTTGGCCTGAGCAGGCTGGTGCCGACACGCTGTTCGAACTGGCTAGTCGCTTCAAAGCCTTCGGTGACTCTCTTGGGCCAACTCATTTGGCATCCTGGCCTTACCACGGGATTCAGACGGGGCACCAGCCCCGGATGGATTACGAAGTATGCTCGCTGGTTTACGGCTTCACAACCTCACAAGAGGAACTTGAGAATTTTGTTGCGGAGAGGTCGCGGGAACTACGAACCAAGAGAAATCTCTGGGGTGAGTATCACTTGGAGCGCGCCCGACTATTATGTGCTCTGTACGATCTCAGCTTTACGAGAGGACCGTATATAGCCTTCTTCAGCAAGCGCCCTCATGTACCGACAGTATGGTCACGGTCTCTTTACGGCTGGTATCCCGAAGATACAATGGCGCCTTCAATTCCCGACTTTGTGATACGGTTTGGTGGGGTCGAATTCACTGAGGCGGTCACACTTTTGAATGCGCTTGAGCTTGAACTGCTCAGCGGGAGAAGGCGTATTACGAAGCTGAAGGCCTTTCAAGCCGGCATGTTGCTCACACAAGCCTGCAAGAGAATTGGTTCCAGCTTGAGATCTTCTCTGGACCTCGTCAAAACGGCAAAGGAGATAGTTGGGGGTGGTTGAATCCATGCATGGCAAGATGGTGGCAATCGCCGTGCAACCTCCGCTTCCACCGGACGGCCGGCTTCGCCGTCCGCGCGGTGAAGCGTAAAAGCGTTCGCGGGCGTTGGTATAAAGCGACCACAGTAGGCCAGGAAGATGAGCAAGCAGACGCCAATGCTGATTTGCCCGGCAAGGAGGATGCCGACACGAGAGGCTGTAGCTAACGCTTGGGAGGATCAAGGCTGGGACATTATGAGAGTTTCGAACTACTGGGACTCGTGGCCTACCAACGATAGAGAGGATGTCTCGTGTTACGGTGGAATAGGGTTCTGCACTACTGTCTCGGAGCGTCTGAAACTCAAGTTGGTTGAGCCTTCGTTAGATCATATCTGTGAGATTGACTACAAATGGCGACGGCGTCATATTAGAATGAAGAGAATTGACTCACTCGCAAGCAATGACTTTCCAGCTTTCATAAAGTCCCGGGACTACAAGCTTTTACCTTCGGCGGTATACCAGTCGCTTGATTCATTCGAGTACCGCTCCTGCGAGGGGCTAGAAAATTTGCTCGTGTTTGTCTCAGAGGTTGTGGCATTCAAGGCTGAGGCGCGAGCACTTATTCGTGAGCAAGAGTTAGTTTCAATTGGACCATATCACCGCGAAGACTCTTCTGTTCCTAAGGGTGCGGAGCGCTTTATCCAAGATTTCTTAGCAGAAAATAGCGTTCCGGAAGTATGCGTAGTCGATATCGGCCTTCTGAACTCGGGCAACTGGGTTCTTGTAGAAATGAATCCCGTCTGGGCTGCAGATCCTCTGCGCTGTAATCTGGAGACCTTCGTTCACTGCCTTAGGAAGGCTAGCGGTCGTGCCGATTAGCTAGAAGGACGGTAAAATTTGTCAAGCCCTGAGGACTTCGAAAGAGAGCGGCTCCGCTATTGTGAGTCCATGTATTCTCTTGAAAAGGAGCGTAGACAGGTCATCGAACGACAGGCTCAGTTCTATTTTGGTATAATTACGCTTTTTATGGGACTTCTGGCGTTAAAGAAAGAAGTTTGGGAATCGGTCCGGCTCGCGATTAGCGATCAGGCTTCGGAACTCTCCGTGGTGGTCATTTACTCGGAATTAGCGCTATTCCTAGGTGCGTTGCTCTCATCACTCTTAGCCGTCTTAATGGTGTTCAGACCTGAGCGACGTCATAAACCATATCCCAGGGATCTAGTTACCGCTTTGTTTTCTGGAGATCAATCTGGGACTGATTCCGGTGGCACACAAGCCGGAAGCTTAGAGGCCAAATTCCTTAGACAGAGCGCCCTAAGGTTTGCATTGGCAGTGGAGAGAAACAGTGTCTATAACACAAAGATGTCAGGGTGGCTAATTGTAGCGGCTGTTTCTTCAGTCGTGCTTGTATTGGTCTACGCACTTCTGGCTACCTCGGTGTTGCTTATCATTCTGGCGAAGGTAACATAGGAATGCATCACAAGGAGAATATAGATGGCAATATTCGGTGGTAAGAAGACAACGAATAAGGAGGTTGGTGATTCAAGTCCTCAAGCTACAGAGGCGAGGCCTCGCGTTCTGAGGCTCGGAGAACGGATGTCTTTAATGCTAGCGCGTTTCGACATTGACGACAAGGAAGATTTGGCGAAGCAGTTAGTCGAGATGTTGGAACTAAAGCCTTCTGAGAGTCTACTTGAGAAGGGCAGGATGGTTCTGGGAGCAGATATAACGAAGGTTGAAGGGTTTCGACTTGAGATTCTTGCGCAGATCGCAAAGGATCGCAATTTCACAGAGCCTGAGGATCCTTTTCCAGATGATTTTGGAGCGCCGAAGGCTGGTTTCTAAGTATCCATGGCTGACTGCGTGTGATTGCAGATCAAGAACGTTGACTTTGACGACCAATACGCTGTACCTGCCTTACGATGGACACGCCATATTTATCATTTACCACCAACTACCTGCTTCTCGGATCAAGGTATGTTCAGACTCCCTTAGGACCCCTGCTATCATCAAGGTCGAGTTGGGAAAGGTCAGGAAGTAAGGCGTCGGGGTTTGTTGCTTAGAGGTTTTGGGAGATCCAAGTGATAGCTGAGTACCCCCGTTGCGAAATGAAGGTCGACTGCGAGGAGGGGAAAATTTTCGCTCTACGACGACGACTGCCCACACTCGGTTCAGGCGATGTTGCTCGAGTGTCCCGTATGTCACCAACCCTTGTTCGGCTGGAGTGAATTGATCCAAACCGGCCAAGACACTGGGAGTGGGGAGTTGGCCCGCCAGTGGCCGCCTCAATAGACAGACATCGCATTGGAGATTCCCGAGAAGAAAAGGCCTAGGGGAACTTAGCCATGCCTGACGATCATTCTGGCTTCTTCTTGGGGCAATGCTCTATCCAAGGAGACGACTTGCCATGATCTACAGAATCAAGGATTCAGAAGATCTGGCGCAGGCAGGATGGGGTGCTATTGTGTCAGTGAGTGGTGAGGTCAGGGAAGCGATTGGACCTCTGCTTGACTATAGACGCGAGCAAGCGAGCGTGTACCAGGAATCCAGGTATCGCGAACTCGACTTTCTTGTCGGTGAAACAAAGACGACTTTCTTGGCCCGTCATGGCGAAGGTCCCGGACCTTTGAGGGCCGGAAGCTTTCCCTATTATTGGCTTATCATAGGCGATCCGGAGGATATCCCCTTTTCTTTTCAGTACCAGTTAGCCTGGATTATTCATGAACCTTACTGTCTTTAAGGATTTTTCCGGCCATGGGACCTTGGGAGCTATCGGTTGACGGTTTTGGTGTCGAGAAAAAGGTCTTGGCGCCA
>DASUNJ010000658.1:0-2954 GCA_036277235.1 Thermoanaerobaculia bacterium
CTTCGAGGACGACCGCGGCCTTTCCGGAGCGGTAGCCCACCGTGCAGTAGGTCACCACTGTGGCGTCCGCCGGGATGCCGTTGAGCGGCATGGTCCGGACCTCGCCGGAGGGGGCGAGGCGCGCTCCGGGAAGAGCGCTCACCTCCATCTCCTTCGGCTCCCGCACGTCGAGGATCACGATGCGCTCGCCCCGCTTCAGCCTCTCCTCGAGATCCGCGGCCGAGATCTGCCGCGCACCCGTCTTGGAGTTGATCTCGTCCACCTTCTTCCGGAGCTCGCGGTCCTTCTGGGTCCAGTCGGCGGTGGCCGGGGCGGCAGCCAACGCGGCGACGAAGGAGAGCACGCAGGCCAGCGCCAACAGAGGGATGAGGAGCCTCTTCGCGTTCATGGCCCCTATCGTAAGCCGTGAGCCTGATCCGTGGATAGTGGTGGAGTGATACGCTGCCTGCGCAATGAAGAGCTCTCATCCCCAGCAGGCCTGGCTCGACCGGTCCAACCAGCAGACGCTGTATCACCTCGAACGTCAGGGGCGGACCGGGCCCGGGGTCGTGCCGTTTCTCGGTGCGGGCATTTCCATGACCTACGGCCTGAAGAGCTGGAAGGACCTGCTGCTCTCCGCCGCTCCGCCTCGTCTCCTGCCTGCCATCGAGGAGGAGCTGGGCAAGGGGAACTACGAGGAAGCGGCTGAAATGCTGCGGCAGGAGTTTGGAGCGGACGGCTTTCAAAACATGATCGCTGCAGCCGCCGGCGACAGCAACCTCGCAGCGTTTGATTTCCGCACGGGCATGGTCGCGTTGCTGCCGCTGCTCGCGAGCGGCCCGGTGGTGACGACCAATTTTGATCGCGTCCTCGAGCGTGCTTTCGAGGCTCAGGGCGCGCCCTTCGAATCGGTGATTTCCGGGCCGAGACCCGACCTGATCGTCGATGCCCTGCACGGCCATCGCCGGGTGCTCATCAAGCTGCACGGCGACTGGCAGGACCGCGTCGGCCGCACCTTCGCCAAGTCGGATTACGACGCCAACTATGGCACGGAGCAACCCAAGAAGAAGCGCGAGCTGCTCTACGGGGCGGAGCGACTGCTGTTTTCGAGCTGCTCCCTTCTGTTCATCGGCGCCAGCCTGGGCCCGGACCGCACGGTCGAGTTGTTGCGGGGAACCTACGATAACTACGCTGGCATCCGCCACTTCACCATCATGCAGGCGCCGGCGGAGCAGAAGAAGCTCGAGGAGAAGGAGAAGCACCTGAGTACGTGTGGGATTCTGCCTCTCTGGTATCACGCCGAGACTGGCGACGACCACGTTCGCGAGGTCGAACGACTGGTGGCGGACATCGTCGAGAGAATCTCGGTACGGACGCTCCCCAGGCCGGTCGCCGGGCCCGCCGCCGAGGAGCTTCCGCCTTCGTCCAGCGCGGCGCCGCCCACGCCAGTCTCACCCCCGGAGGACGGGCGCGTGCCAACCGGCGCACATCTCGACCGCGTGGCCCGGCTCATCGAGGACGGCCGGCTCACGTTTTTCCTGGGCTCCGCGATCCATGCTCCGACGAGGCTGATGGCAAAAGAGTTCTATGCGGAGCTGGCGCGCATCTTCGAGTGCGAGGCCCTGCGGGAGGAACCATTCGCGGTGGCCCAGTACATCGCGGACCGTCACGGCCGGGAGGATCTCTACGCACAGATCCGCAAGGTGTTCGAGAACACAGCCCTCCCGCCGCGTGCCACTCACGAGCTCTTCGCCGCCTGGACCCAGCTCGGAAAGAAGCTGCCGTTTCCGATGATCTTCACGACCAACTACGACGACGTCCTGGAGTCTCGATTGGCGCAGGCCGGCCTTCCGTATCACCTTTTTTCATACCAGGCGGACGGCGCCCACCGCGGACTTTTCTATCATCGCGATGCGGACGGCGGCCTTCGCATCATCGAGCGGCCGCACAACATCCAATGTTCTCATGATGGTTTTATCGTGGTGAAGCTGAACGGAGGCTTCGATCGCCGGCGTCGCATTCCGGAGAGCTATGTCACCACGCGGCTCGATTTCTGGGATCTGGCCGCGCGCATCCCCTATGTGCTTCCAGCCAATGTTCGCGCCAAGCTGTCGGCGAATCGGTTGCTCTTCCTCGGACATGGCCTGGCGGCGGCAGACGTCGAGTCGCTCGTCCGCTTCGCCCACAAGGACCACCCCGGCCCGAGGTCGTGGGCCGTCGCCCTCGGCAAGCAGGACGGGGTCGAATACTGGCGCCAATGCGGGGTGGAGATCCTCGACCTGGACGTGAACCTCTACGTGAACGAGTTGTTCAAGCGCCTCGGCGGCAAGGGACGGATCTAGGTTGCTCGCTCACCCCCCCGCCCGTCCCGTCCGCGGCGCCTTGCCGAGCGCCGCCAGCCGCTTCCGGGCGAGGCCCCAGGTCGAGAGCGCGTCGGGCTCGCCGGGCTCCTTCTCGACACGCTCGTAGTAGACCCGCGCCATGTCGGGCAGGCCGTAGTGCTCGGCGAGCCGGCCGAAGACGTACCAGTCGTCGGGTGAGGGCTCCTCGTCGGGTCTGGTGCCCAGGGCCTGGAGGATGATCTGGTAGGCCTCCGCGGTCCGGCCGATCTCGGCGTAGAGGGAGGCCAGGGTGTGCAGGGCCGGATAGCTTCCGTAGCCTTTCATGTTGGCGGAGCGCTGCGCGTTGGCGATCGCCTGGTCGTCCACCTGGCCGCGGATCAGGGCCATCCAGGCCAGGATGTTGAAGTCTGCCGACCCGCCATGGCCGGAGTCGACGAGCCGCCGCACGATCTCCTCGCTCCGGTCGTAGCGGCCGGCTTTGTCCTCCAGATCGACCAGGAAGTGCAAGGCCACCGACTCGTCCGGTGTGGAACGCAGCCGCTCTTCGACCAGGCGGCGCGCCTCGGCGTCGCGGTCCAGTTGGAGGAGGGTTCCGGTCCTCGCGGCGAACCCGAACGAGGAGGCCGGGGCGGC
>DASUNJ010000659.1:0-16247 GCA_036277235.1 Thermoanaerobaculia bacterium
AAGGGACCCGCGAGCGGCCCGCCGCTGTCCCATCGAGGTAGCCGGCCGGGTCCTCGAAGGGCGCTTGCGGATCTCCTGGCGTTACAGCGAGGCGCTTCACGAACGCTCCACGATCGAGCGCCTGGCTTGGGCCTATATCGATGCATTGAAAGGTCTGATCGATCACTGCCGGTCGAGCGAGGCAGGGGGGTTCACCCCTTCGGACTTCCCGCTCGCCGGTCTCGACCAGGCCCAGTTGGAAAAGATCGCGACCCGGGTTGGCCAGGCCCGCCTCAAGAGCTGAAACCATGCGGCCTGACAACATTGAGGACATCTACCCCCTCTCTCCCGTCCAGCAGGGCATCCTCTTCCACACCCTGTATGCACCGGAAGCGGGAGACTATTTCCGGCAGCTCGTCTTTGCCATCCAAGGCAACCTCGACATCGTAGCCTTCGCACGCACGTGGCAGGAGGTGGTGGACCGCCATCCCATCCTGCGCACCGCCTTTGTCTGGGAGGATGCTGATGAGCCGCTCCAGGTCGTCTGCCGCAAGGTCGAGACACCCCTGGAGCAGTGGGACTGGCGCTCCCTGGACACGACCCGGCAGGAGGCGTGCATCGCCGATCACCTGCACCAGGAACGCAGGAAGGGATTTGCACTTTCCGAAACGCCGGTCATGCGGTTGGCGCTTTTCCGTCTCGGCGATGAGCGCTACCGCTTCGTCTGGAGCTACCATCACCTGCTCCTCGATGGCTGGTCCGTGGCACTGCTCCTGCGCAAGGTGTTCGCCGTCTACCGTGCGCTCACGCGGGGCGAGCGCCTTCCTCTCGACCGCGTGCGCCCATACCGGGACTACATCGCCTGGCTGAAGTCCCAGGATCTTGCGCGGGCGGAGGCCTTCTGGCGGCGTACGCTCGAGGGGTTCCTGGCATCGACACCTCTCCCGCTGGACGTTGCTGGGCCAGAGACCGAGCGCCTGACGGACGATCGCCTGATCGCTCTTCCCGCCGAGCTCACCGCCTCGCTCCAAGGCATGGCGCGTGCCTACCGGCTGACGCTCAATACCGTGCTCCAGGGCGCCTGGGCCCTGCTGCTGAGCCGCTACAGCAGAGAGTCGGACGTGGTGTTCGGGGCTACGGCGTCAGGCCGCCCGACCGACCTTTCCGGCTTCGAGTCCATGGTCGGCCTGTTCATCAACACCCTTCCGGTGCGCGTGCCGGCTCCTGCCGGCGCGGACCTGCTCGCCTGGCTGCGGCGAATCCAGGCGCTGCAGGCCGAGGCGCGCCAGTTCGAGTATGCCCCTCTCGTCGACATCCTCCGGTGGAGCGATCTCCCCCGGGGCCAGGCTCTGTTCGAAAGCATTCTGGTGTTCGAAAACTACCGCATCGACGAGGCGATGCCCGAGCGCGACTCGCAGCTCGAGGTGCGTCGATTGGACCTGGTGGATGGCACGAGCTATCCGATCTCCCTGATCGTACGCCCTGAGCCTCGGCTGGTGCTCCGGCTTCTCTATGACGCTTCGCGGCTCGGCGGTCCTGCAGCGTTGCGCCTGCTGGGGCATCTGAGCGGACTGCTCCGCAGCTTCGCCGTAGCCCCACACGGCCCGCTGGCGAGCTTTTCTCTGCTGCGCGAAGAGGAGAGGCAGCAGGTCGTCCTCGAATGGAACGCGACGGAGACCGCTGAACGGGGGGATCTCTGTCTGCACGAGCTCTTTTCTCTCCAGGCCCGGCGCAGCGCCGAGAGCGTGGCGCTGGTTTTCGAAGATCAGACGCTGACCTACCAGGAATTGGACCGCCGTTCGAGCCAGCTCGCAGCCTGCCTGCGGTCTCTCGGAGTCGGGCCGGAGACCCGCGTAGGGCTCTGCCTGGAACGCTCCCTGGAGATGGTAGTCGCCCTGCTGGGCGTCCTCAAGGCCGGCGGGGCGTACGTGCCGATCGACCCCTCCTATCCTGCGCAGCGCCAGACCTGGATGATGGAGGACTCGGCGGCTCCGATCGTCCTGTGCCAACAACGGCTGATCTCCCGGTTGCCATCCACGGGAGCACGGATTCTGCCGCTCGATGCCGCCGCGGATGAAATCGCAAGCTGGCCGGACGAAGGTCTGGGCCTGTGTCTCCCCGACGAGAGCCTGGCCTATGTGATCTACACCTCCGGTTCAACCGGAAAACCCAAAGGCGCCATGAACACGCACCGCGCGGTGCGGAACCGCATCCTCTGGATGCAGGAGGCCTACCACCTGGATGCGTCGGACCGCGTGCTCCAGAAGACTCCGTTCAGCTTCGATGTCTCGGTCTGGGAGTTTTTCTGGCCCTTGCTGACTGGCGCCCGTCTGGTGATCGCCAGGCCCGAAGGGCACCGCGACCCGACCTATCTCGCGGATCTGATCCGGGAGCAGGAGATCACGACGCTTCACTTCGTGCCCCCCATGCTGCAGGCCTTTCTCGAAGAGCCGTCGGTTCCGTCGTGCCGCTCCTTGCGCCGGGTGATCTGCAGTGGCGAGGCCCTGCCGGCCGACCTGGAGCGGCGGTTCTTTGACCGGCTGGAGGCCGAGCTGCACAACCTCTACGGCCCCACGGAGGCCGCGGTGGACGTCACCTACTGGGCTTGCCAGCGTGGCGCCTCCCACCGTTCGGTGCCGATCGGGCGGCCGATCTCGAACATCCGGATTCACCTGCTCGACCCCCATCTGCACCCCTCTCCCGTTGGGATACCCGGCGAGCTGAACATCGGCGGCATCGGTCTGGCCCGAGGATATCTCGGCCGGCCCGACATGACAGCCGAGAAGTTCGTCCCGGACCCGCTGGCCGCATCGGCCGGGGAGCGCCTGTACAAGACCGGAGACCTGGGGCGACTCCTCGCGGACGGATCCATCGAGTTCCTGGGCCGTCTCGATCACCAGGTCAAGATCCGCGGCTTCCGGATCGAGCTCGGAGAGATCGAGGCGGCGCTGATCGGTCATCCAGAGATCCGCGAAGTGGTCGCCCTCGCCCGCGACGATCATGGGTCGGGAAAGCGGCTGGTGGCCTATCTGGTAAGCGATCGGGAGCTCTCTGCCGGTGAGCTTCGCGCATACCTGCAGGCGAGCCTCCCGGATCACATGATCCCGGCCCTATTCGTACACCTGCCGGCCCTGCCCTTGAGTCCGAACGGCAAGGTAAACCGGGCGGCCCTGCCCGCCCCGGAGGGCTTCCGTTCCGATTCAGGGCGACCGTTCATGGCGCCGCGAAATGAAGTGGAGCAGGGTCTCGCCGAAATCTGGCAGGAGGTACTCCGCACCAGCCGAGTGGGAATCGATGACAATTTCTTCGAGCTGGGCGGCGATTCCATTCGCAGCATCCAGGTGCTCGCCCGCGCCCGCGGCCGTGGCCTACCCCTCTCCTTGCCGCAGCTTTTCCGTTATCCCACGATTCGCGAGCTGTCCGCACAGGTGGGGAAAGCCCCGGACGAGGAGCTGCCGGCGGCCGAGGCCTTCAGCCTCGTAAGCGAGGACGACCGCACCCGGCTCCCCGAGGGGATCGTCGACGCATACCCCCTGGCTTTCCTCCAGGCGGGAATGCTCTTTCACAGCGAGCTGCGGCCAGAGTCGTCCGTCTATCACGATGTCTTCAGCTATCACTTCGACATTGCCCTCGACCCCCAGGCGCTGCATCGAGCCCTGAGACGGCTGCTGGGCCGGCATCCGGTGCTGCGCACCTCATTCCACCTGACCGGTTTCAGCGAGCCGCTGCAACTGGTCCATGCCGACGTCGAGGTGCCGCTGGCCGTTGCCGATCTCCGACACCTGCCCCAATCCGTGGAGCAGCAGGCGGTGGATGACTGGATCGCGGCCGAGAAGCGGAACCCTCTTCCCTGGACGAGCGCTCCGCTGCTCCGGTTCCAGGTGCACCTGCGCACGAAAGGCGCCTCTCAGCTCACCTTGAGCTTTCACCATGCCATCCTGGACGGCTGGAGCGTCGCCGCGATGCTGGCCGAGCTGTTCCACCTCTACCAGGAGGAAGTTGGCGAGCGCGAAGCCGCGGTCACCCCTCCTCCAGCGCTTGCGTTCCGGCAGTTCGTCGCGCTGGAACGCGCGACACTGGGGAGCGGGGAAAGCCGCCGCTTCTGGTTGGAGCAACTCGACGATTCCAACTTTCTTTCGCTCCCGCGCTGGCCGTTGCCCCGCCAGGCGCCGGGCCTGCGGATTCGGAGGGTCGCCGTTACCTCCGAGGTCTCCGACGGACTCTGGCGCCTGGCCAGCTCGGCGTCGGTTCCGCTCAAGAGCGTTCTGCTCGCCGCCCATCTTCGCGTGCTCGCCCTGGTAGGCGGGCAGGCCGGGAGGTGGGATCTCGTGACAGGGCTCGTCGCCAACGGCCGGCCAGAGGTGGCCGATGGGGACCGGCTGCTCGGCCTCTTCCTCAACACCCTCCCCCTCCGTCTGAAGATGGCAGGGGGGACTTGGACCGATCTGGTCCGTGCGACGTTCGAAGCCGAGCGGCAGATCCTGGCTCATCGCCGCTTCCCGCTGTCCGAGCTGCAGCGGCTGCTCAGTGGCCAGCCGCTGTTCGAGACTGTCTTCAACTATGTTCACTTCCATGTCCGGGACGATCTCCAGCGCGCTTCCGGCCTGCAGGCAATCGGTGGGGCCTCCTATGAAGAGACGAACTTTCCTCTCTATGTGAACTTCCGGCTCCGGCCTTCCTCGACCGCCGTGGAGCTCGACCTCCGTTACGACGCCGCCGAGGTGGCCAAGGAACACGCAGAGACCCTCGCCGACCGTTTCGCCCGCACGCTCTTCACAATGGGCGCGGATCCTCTGGCGGGCTGCGAGGCCGTTTCCCTGCTCTCGGCGGCAGAGAAACAGCAGCTTCTGATCGAGTGGAACGACAGTGCTGCCGTTGCGCCTGACCTCCCCGTCCACCGGCTCTTCGAGGCGCAGGCGGCGCGCGCGCCAGCCGCGCTGGCACTCATCCATGAAGGTCGTGGGACTTCGTACGCGGAGCTGAATGCCCGGGCCAACCGGCTGGCTCGCCGCCTGCGGAGCGCGGGGGTGGGGCCCGAGGTGCCCGTGGCCATCTGCATCGAGCGTTCTCCCGAGATGTTGATCGCCGCCCTCGCAGTCCTCAAGGCGGGGGGTGCCTACACTCCCCTCGACCCGGCTCACCCGCGGCAACGCCTGGAGCTGGTGATGGACGATCTGGGAGGACCCCTGCTGCTGGCCACCGGAAGCGGAGCGGAAGACCTGGCGCTCCATGCACGCCTGCTCCTCAGGGTCGAAGAAGCCCCGGGCTCCGGCGACGCCTCCAACCTCGATGACATGGAGGCGCAGTTCGCCAACCTGGCCTACGTCATCTATACCTCGGGTTCGACGGGCAGGCCGAAAGGGGTGGGGATCTCGCACGGCGCCCTGGCCAACTTTCTTGGGTCGATGCGTTCAAGGACCGGCCTGAGCGAGCAGGATGTCCTGCTTGCCGTCACGACGTTTTCCTTCGATATCGCCGGGCTCGAGCTCTTCCTGCCCCTGGTCATGGGCGGGCGCGTGGTCATCGCCGACCGCGAGAGCACCATGGACGCCGGGCTCCTCGCTCTCCTCCTCCTGGACGCGACCGTCATGCAAGCCACTCCAGCGACCTGGCGGCTCCTCTTGGAGAACGGCTGGGAGGGGCAGTCCGGCCTAGCGATGCTCTGCGGGGGCGAAGCGCTGGCCCGGGATCTGGCAGACACCCTGGCGGCCAGGGGCGCTCGGCTCATCAACCTCTACGGACCCACGGAAACCACGATCTGGTCGACTTTGGCGAAGGTCGAGACCGGCCCCGGACCGGTGACCATCGGGTCGCCTATCGACAATACGGAAATTCACATCCTCGATGCACTCCTGCAACCGGTCCCCATAGGTGTGACGGCGGAGCTCTGGATCGGGGGCGACGGCCTGGCGCGTGGCTACGTCGGGCAGCCGGGCCTGACGGCGGTGAAGTTCCTCCCCCACCCCTTCGCTTCCCGCCAGGGAGAGCGCCTCTATCGCACCGGGGACCTGGCGCGCCGCCTCCCCGACGGCCGGCTGGAGCATCTGGGGCGCCTCGATCACCAGCTCAAGGTGCGCGGCTTCCGCATCGAGCCCGGAGAAATCGAGGCGGTCCTGCGAGAGCACCCGTCCGTGCGCCAGGCACTGGTGGTCCTGCGGGAACATTTTGGAGATCGCCGGCTGGTGGCCTACGTCGTCGCGGAGAGCCGGCCCGCGCTGGCCTCCGAGATCCGGGATCTCGTCCGCACCCGCCTTCCCGAGTACATGGTGCCGTCGGCCTTGGTGCTCCTGGACGCCTTCCCTCTGACTCCCTCCGGCAAGGTCGACCGCCGGGCCCTGCCGGCGCCCGATCGGGACGACCACGAAGCTCTTCGCAAGCACATTCCGCCGCGGACTCCTATCGAGGAGATCCTGGCCGGGCTCTGGAGTGACGTGCTCGGCCGCGAGCGTGTGGGAGCCTCCGACGACTTCTTCGTCCTGGGCGGGCATTCGCTTTCGGCCACTCGCGTCGTCGCCCGCATTCGGGAGGTCTTCTCCGTCGAGTTCCCGCTGCGCACCCTTTTCGAGGCACCTGTCCTGAGCGATCTCGCGGAACGAGTCGAGACGAGGCTCCGTTCCGGCGTGGCCTTCGACGCCGCGCCAATCGTTCCCATTCCCCGGCAGGGGGACCTGGACCTTTCCTTCGGTCAGGAGCGGATCTGGTTCCTGGACCAATTGGAACCGGGGAGCGCGTCCTACAACATCCCTCTGGCGGTGCGGCTCGAAGGGGTCCTCGATCGCCAGGCACTCGAGAACGCCTTCGCCGGAGTCGTCGCGAGACACGAGACCCTGAGGAGCACGTTCCCCAGCCGCCAGGGACGCCCGGTCCAGGTCATCGGACTGTTCCGGCCGCTGGACCTCTGCCTAGTGGATCTGTCCGGGACTCCTGCCGGACGCAGGGAGCCCGAGGCCCGCCGCCTCGCTCGGGAGGAGTTCTCGCGCCCCTTCGATCTCGCTGCGGATCCGATGCTCCGGGCTCGGCTCGTCCGCCTGGACGAGGAAGAGCACGCGCTCTTCGCGACCGTCCACCACATCGTCAGCGATGCCTGGTCCATGGGGTTGCTGGTCCGGGAGCTCGCGGAGCTCTACACCGCTCGTTGCGAGGGCCGGCCACCGACCTTGCCGGACCTCCCGATCCAATACGCGGACTTTGCCCGTTGGCAGCGCGAGCAGCTGCAGGGTTCCTCGCTGGAGAACGATCTCACCTATTGGCGGAAACGCCTATACCCTCTCCCTGCAGCCCTCGACCTTCCCACGGACCGTCGTCGCCCTGCGGTGCGGTCGACTCGCGGCCACCGCGAGCCCTTTCCCGTTACCCCGGAGCTTGCCGCCGGGCTGCATCGGCTTTCCCGGCGCGAGGGCGCTTCCCTGTTCATGATTCTGCTCTCGGCTTTTCAGACGGTCCTGCACCTTCATACCGGTCAGTCAGACTTCGCCATCGGCATGCCCATTGCCGGCCGCACGCGGGTCGAGGTCGAGCCTCTGATCGGGCTGTTCATCAACACTCTGGTCTTGCCTTGCGACGTATCTGATGATCTCCCCTTCTCCATGCTGTTGTCCCGCGTGCGCGAGACCTGCCTCGAGGCCCATGCACACCAGCTCCTGCCGTTCGAGCAACTGGTCGAGCACCTGCAGCCCGAACGCGATCTCACGCAATCTCCGCTCTTCCAGGCAATGCTGGTGTTTCAGAATGCGCCGCACATTGCGGTGGAGCTACCCGGCTTGCGGCTCGGTCCCATGGGCATCGGAACCGAGGCCGCCAAGTTCGATCTGACGCTGACCTTGACCGATGACGGGACGGCACTTGGCGGCTCACTTCTCTACAGCACGGAACTGTGGGACCGCTCGACGATCCTCCACCTGCTCAATCATCTGAGGCTCCTGCTCGCAGCGGTGATCGAGGACACGGGCAGGTATCTCTCGGATCTTCCCGTCCTTGGCGAGTCCGAGCAGGCGCAGCTTCTGGTCGAGTGGAGCGACGGAGGGAGTATCGAGCCCTCGCCGAGCGCCTTCTTCCACCGGATCTTCGAGGAATGGGCTCGGAAGGTACCCGACGCCGACGCACTTGTCTTCGAGGACGAGAGATGGACGTACGCCGAATTGGAGCGGCGGGCGAACCGAATCGCCCGAGTGCTCCTCTCGCGGGGCCTGGAGCCGGAGGCTCCCATCGGCCTCTGCCTCGAGCGGTCCGCGACGGCGATCCTGGCGCTGCTCGCCATTTTCAAGGCGGGCGGCGCCTGCGTTCCTCTCGATCCTGCACTTCCCCGCGAGCGGCTGAAATTCATGGTGGCGGAGTCTCGGATCCTCAGGATCATCACCGAGAGCCGCTGGCTCGATGTCCTCGGAAAGTCCGGCCGGGAACGCGCCCTGTGCCTCGATGATCTCTCCGGGGAGATCGATGCCGAGGACGGTAGTCCCGTGCATGTGCCGCTGACGGACGAAAACCTCGCCTACGTCCTCTTCACCTCCGGCTCGACAGGCCGCCCCAAGGGAGTTGCGGTCGAGCACCGGCAACTGCTGCATTACATTCGCGCTGTCGCACGGGCTCTCGATATACAGCCCGGCATGAGTTTCGCGACCGTATCGACCCTTTCGGCGGATCTCGGCCACACGGCGATCTTTCCGACACTCTCCCTGGGTGGCTGTCTGCACGTCATCTCCGACGCGCGCATCGCCGATGCGGACCTGCTGGTCGAATATTTCGAGCGGCATCAGGTGGACGGCCTCAAGATCGTGCCCTCGCACCTTGCGGCGCTGCAGGGTGCGCTCGGCGACCGGGTGCCTCTTGTGCCGCGTCGCCTTCTGGTGCTGGGAGGTGAGGTCTCATACCGCGAGGAGATGGCCCGGCTTCAGACGCTCGCTCCGGATCTCTTGATTTTCAATCACTACGGCCCTACCGAGACCACTGTCGGTGTGCTCACCCATCGCTTCGATATCGAGGAGCGCTCGCCCTCCTTGACCGTTCCTCTCGGCAGGCCGCTGCAGGGTGTCAGCGCCTACGTGCTCGACCCGCACCTGCGGCCGGTGCCCCGCGGGGTTTCCGGAGAGCTCTGCGTAGCGGGGCTCAGCGTCTCTCGCGGGTATCTGCACCATCCTGATCTGACGGCCGAGAGATTCCGGCCCAACCCGTTTGGGCCACCGGGTGACCGTTTCTATCAGACCGGCGATCTGGTGCGGCACCTTCCGGATGGACTTCTGAAGTTCCTGGGTCGCAACGACGACCAGATCAAGCGCCGCGGATTCCGCGTCGAGTTCGGCGAGATCGAAACGGCGCTCAAGCAGTACCCCGGTCTGCGCGAGGCCGTCGTGGTCGTGCGGAAAGAGGGGAAGAAGCAGCTTCTCGTCGGCTATGGAGTCCCGGAGGCGGGAGCGGCACTGACGCAGGCTGAGCTGCGGACCTTCCTGCGGGAGCGGCTGCCGGAGTACATGGTACCCAACGCGTTCGTCTTGCTCCCGGAGCTGCCGCTGACGCCCAATGGTAAGGTGGACCGATCCGCCCTGCCCGCTCCGGCCCAAATTCATGGAGCCGGGCAGCGAGAGCGTGCCCTCCCGCGGACCGCAACCGAGGAAATCCTTGCCGGCCTGTGGAGGGAGCTCCTGGGGACCGCAGATCTCGGAGTCCGGGACAGCTTCTTCGACCTGGGGGGGCACTCATTGCTCGCCACTCGTCTGATCTCCCGCGTACGCCGCACCTTTGACGTGGAGCTCCCGCTGCGGACGTTGTTCGAGAGGCCCACGATCGAAGGGTTTGCGGCTGCGGTCGAGACGGCGATCCGCGACGGCCGCACCGACGAGGCGCCACCGATCCGGCCCGTTTCCCGCGACGCGGATCTGCCGCTGTCGTTCTCGCAGGAGCGCCTCTGGCTCGCCGCCCAGATGGATCCGGAGAGCCCGGCCTACAACGTGCCCGCCGCATTGCTTCTGGAGGGTGCCCTGGATGTGGTGGCTCTCCGTTTCGCTCTCAGCGAGCTGGTTCGGCGCCATGAGGTGCTGAGGACGAGATTCGTGGCGGCACGTGGCGAGGCCCGGCAGGTGGTTTCCTCGTCCATGCCGGTGCCCGTCCCGGTGATCGATCTGGGCGGTATGCCCGAGCCCTGGCGGGACTGGGAGATCCAACGGCTGACCGCGGCCGAGGCGCGCCGTCCCTTCGATCTCGAAAGCGACCCACCCTTGAGAGCCGCTCTCGTCCGGCTCGGCGCGGGCGAGCACCTTGCGCTATTGACCCTTCACCACATCGCCAGCGACGCATGGTCGCGCGCCATCCTGCTGCGCGAGCTCGGAGAGCTGTACGTGGCCGCGGTCCAGGGTCGAGCCCCGAACCTGCCGAATCTCCCTGTTCAATACGCCGATTTCGCGCATTGGCAGCGCTCGTGGTTCAGCGGCGAGCGACTCGAGAAAGAGGTCACCTATTGGCGGGATCGGCTCGCCGGGGCTCCCCGGGTCCTCGACCTTCCCACTGACAGGCCACAGATTGCCGCTCACGGCTCTCGCGGCGGCAGTGTGCCGCTGGCCCTGTCCGAGGACCTTACGGTAGACCTGGAGGCGCTCGGCCCTCGGCAGGGCGTCACGCTCTTCATGACTCTGCTGGCCGCGTTCCAGATCCTGCTGTCGCGGTGCTCCCATCAGACAGATGTCCTCGTCGGCACGCCGGTTGCCGGACGCGACAGGATTGAGATCGAGGATCTAATCGGGTTTTTCGTCAACACGCTCGTGATGCGGACCGACCTTTCGGGGAACCCCTCTTTCGCAGAGGTGCTCGCCAGTATCCGCAGAGTCGCACTGGAGTCCCACTCCCACCAGGCTCTGCCGTTCGAAAGCGTGATGGAGGCCTTGGAGCGGGAGGGCAGTGCGGGCGGTGCCCCGTCGATCCAGGCTGTTTTCGTGCTCCAGAATGCTCCGCGGGAAAGCCTCGACCTCCCTGGGCTGACCTTGAAATCTCTAGATACGGAAACCGGAGCGACGAAGTTCGATCTGACAGTCATCATGGCCCGGCGTCCCGGAGGTCTGCGCGGGGCCATCGAATACAGGAAGGACCTCTTCGATCGCTCGACGGTCCTGCGGTGGGCTCGTCAGCTCGAAGTGCTTTTGAGCGCCGCGGCCAACGATTGCGACCGGCGCTACTCCGCGCTCCCCATGGCGACTTCGGAAGAGCTCCACCAGATCCTGGCCGAGTGGAACGACACGGCAGTCGCTTATCCCTCCGACCGGTGCATCCACCAACTTTTCGAGGAGCAGGCGGCACGGACGCCCGATGCCCCGGCCGTAGTCTTCGGCTCCGAGCGGCTCACTTACCACGCCCTCGACCTGCGCTCGGCCAATCTGGCTCGCCGGCTGCGCAAGCTGGGTGTCGGCATGGAAGACAGGGTAGGGCTCTGCGCGGAACGCTCGACGGGCATGATCGTAGCCCTGCTCGGCATTCTGCGCGCAGGAGCCGCCTATCTTCCGCTCGACCTCTCCTATCCTCAGGAGCGCCTGCACTGGATGCTGCGGGACGGTGGGGTGAAAATCCTTCTGGCCGAGCGGCAGATGATGGAAAAGCTCACCCGATACGACGGCGTCCGCGTGCTCTGCCTGGAAGAATTGGATTGCGACGAGCTTGGGGAGACCGAGGCCGCTCTTCCCAGTGCGCCAGTGGACGCACTGGCGTATGTCATGTACACCTCTGGTTCGACGGGCACGCCCAAGGGCGTGGGGGTGACACACCGCAACGTGGTGCGCTTGGTGCGGGGCTCCCAGTATGCGTCAATGGACCCGCGAGAGGTCTGGCTGCAATACGCCCCGGCCTCCTTCGATGCTTCCACCCTCGAAGTCTGGGCACCCCTTCTCAATGGCGGCTGCGTGGCGCTCGTCCCAGGCTCACAGGCGTCTCTGGAAGAGCTGGCCGGAGCCATCCAGGACGAGGGCGTCACGTCGCTATGGCTGACCGCAGGCCTCTTCCACCAAATGGTGGACAACCGGCTGGAGGGCTTGCGGCCGCTATCGCAACTGCTCACCGGCGGTGACGTTGTTTCGCCCATCCATGCGCGGCAGGTCCTGACAGCCCTTCCCGGTCTGACGCTGGTGAATGGCTATGGACCGACGGAGGCGACCACGTTCACCTGCTGTCACCGGATGACGGATCCAGGGGAGGTGGGTTTGTCCGTTGCGATCGGACGCCCCATTGCCAACGGACGTGTCTACCTAGTCGATCGGGATTTTGGTCCGGTGCCGATCGGGGTGGCCGGCGAGCTTTGCGCGGCAGGAGACGGCCTGGCGCGGGGATATCTCGATCGTTCCGACCTCACGGCGGTGAAGTTCGTCCCGGACCCCTGCGGCGAGCCGGGAGGCCGCATGTACAGGACCGGCGATCTGGCGCGCTTCCTGCCGAGCGGCGAGATCGAGTTCCTGGGCCGCATCGACCACCAGGTGAAGATCCGCGGCTATCGCATCGAGCCGGGCGAGATCGAGGCAGCGCTAACCCTCCATTCGGCTGTCCGCGACGCCTTGGTCGCCGTCCGGCGAGACGATCATGGAGAGAGGTTCCTGGCGGCCTATGTCGCGATCGGGAGCGCAGCCGAAGACAGCGTCGAGCAGGAAGGATTGCGGCAGTTTCTGCGCCAAAGCCTGCCGGAGTTCATGGTGCCCTCCTCTTTCGCTTTCTTGGAGGCATTGCCGCTGACTCCCAACGGGAAGGTAGACCGTCAAGCTCTGTCGGCGATGCATCTTGCCGGGTGGTCGGGCTCCTCCAAATACGTCGCGCCCCGGACACCCGAGGAGGAGGCTCTGGCCCTCATCTGGGCGGAGGTCCTCCGCATTGAGCAGGTAGGTGTGCTGGACGATTTCTTCGAGCTGGGTGGGCACTCGTTGCGGGCCACCCAGGTCGTCTCACGCGTCCGGGAGTCCTTCGGGGTTGAGCTGCCGCTACGGATCGTGTTCGAGAACCCCACGATCGAGCGGTTGGTAGCAGCCCTGGAGCAGCTGCGCTCGGAGCCGGCGCAGGATGAGGCGCTGGCGAGCGCCCTCGACGAGTTGGAGGGTCTCTCCGAAGAGGAGGTCCGGCTCCTTCTTGCGGAGCAGCGCCGGCTCTCGGAGGGGATTGGCGGGGTATGACGGACCTGGAAAACCGGATGGAGCAGCTCACAACGGAGAGACGTGAGCTGCTCGAGTTCCTCCTGAAGCGAAAGGAGGCCCCGGCAGCACAGTATCGGATCGAGCGTCAGCCCGGGTCCGAATCGCCCCTTTCCTTTGCGCAGCTCCGCCTCTGGTTTCTCGACCGTCTCGAGCCGGGCAGCGCTGCCTACAACATCGGCCGTGCCGTGCGGCTCTCGGGCCCCTTGCGCCTGGATATGTTGCAGCGTGCGCTCCGGGAGATCTTGCGCCGGCATGAGGTTCTGCGCACCCGATTCGACGAGGCGGGCAGCGAGCCGGTCCAGCGCGTCTGTCAGACCGTGTCTCTGGAGATCCCCCTGACCGACCTCACCGATCTCGCCCCCGACATGCGGGAGAGGGAAGCGAAGCGGCTCGCCGCAAGGGAACGACGGCGCGGATTCGATCTCCGGCAGGGTCCCCTGCTGAGGGTCGCATGCCTGAGGCTCGACACCGAGGAGCACCTGGTGCTGTTGACCCTGCACCATATCGTCGGCGACGGTTGGTCCATGGGCCTGCTCGTGCGGGAGATCTCCCGTCTCTACGAGGCCTTCTTGAACGGGAGCCCGTCGCCCCTGCCGGATCTGCCGATCCAGTACGCCGACTTCTCGCGCTGGCAGCGACGGCGGCTCCAGGGAGCCCGCCTGGAAGCCCAGCTTGCTTTCTGGCAAGAGCGCCTTCGCGAGTTGCCCCAGGCTCTGGAGCTGCCCACTGATTTTCCCCGTCCCCTGATTCAGAGCTCCCGGGGGGCCACCCATTCGCTTGCGTTTGCGGACCGGCTCTCGCTGGAGCTGGCGGAGCTCGGCCGGCGCGAGGGGGCCACTCTATTCGCCGTCCTTCTGGCCGCCTTCGAGGTCCTCCTCTACCGCCATTCAGACCAGCCGAAATTCGCGATCGGCACTCCTGTCGCCGGACGCGAGGCGACCCAGACGGAGGGCTTGATCGGATGCTTCGTCAACACGCTGGTCCTGCCGGCGGCACTGGAAGACACCACCTCATTCCGTGACCTTGTCCGGCAGGTGCAGCGGACCGCGATCGAGGCGCAGGAACATCAAAGCCTGCCTTTTGAGCAGCTCGTCGAACATCTGGCACCGGAGCGGAGCCTGGGAAGATCACCTCTGTTCCAGGTGATGCTCGCCTTCCAGAACGTGCCCGAGGAGTCCCTCGATCTGCCGCGCCTTGCCGTTCGCGCGGTCGATGTCACGAGGTTGACATCCAACTTCGACCTGAGCCTCTCTCTGATTCAGCGCGGCATCCGGCTGTCGGCAATGATCGAGCACAGCACGGACCTGTTCACCAGCTCCACGGCTCGCCGGATGTTGATGCATCTGGAAAACCTTCTCGAAAACGCGGTCGCCGATCCGGATCGGCCGGTCTCCAGCTTCTCTCTGATGAACGCGGCCGAGCGCCATCAGCTCCTGCGGGAGTGGAATGACAGCCGCGAATGCCGGCTGGGGGGTTGCGCCCATGAGCTGTTCGCGGAGCGCGCCGCGGCCTCTCCCGATGCGGTAGCGGTCGTGGGCGAGGACGGCCGCCGGCTCACCTACGGGGACCTCGACATGCAGTCGTCCCGGCTGGCCCTTCACCTGCAGTCTCTCGGCGTGGGGCCGGAGGTGCCGGTCGCGCTCTGCGCAGACCGCTCTCCCGAGATGATCGTCGCGCTGCTGGGCGTCGCCAAGGCGGGAGGGATGTACGTCCCTCTCGACCCTCAATGGCCACAGGAACGCCTGGCACTCCTGGTGGAGGATGTCCGTGCCGCCGTGCTGCTCACCCAGAGCCACCTCCTGGAGAGGCTCCCCTCGGGCACAGCGCCAGTCGTCTGCCTCGATCGAATGGCGGCTCCTCCTGGCGGCAGGGTTGAGCTCCCGCCGGCAGCCACCGGCTCGGGCGCCTGCTACATGATCTATACCTCCGGCTCTACCGGCCGGCCGAAAGGGGTAGTGGTTCCGCATTCTGCGCTGGCCAACTACACGAACGCGGCAGCCAGGCTGTTTGCGATCCGTCCGGACGACAGAGTTCTGCAGTTCGCCTCGATCAGCTTCGATACCAGTGCCGAGGAGATCTACCCGACCCTCGCGAGCGGCGCCACCCTGGTCCTCCGCCCGAGCACGATGCTGGATTCTCTCGATCGTTTCCTGGAGGTTTGCGCCGAGCTGCGCATCACGGTGCTCGATCTTCCGACGGCGCTCTGGCATGAGCTCGCGGCTCATCTGGGACCAGGACGTACCCTTCCGCCCGAGGTACGCCTCGTCATAATCGGTGGGGAAAAGGCCCTCGCGTCGACCTGGTCTCTCTGGCAGCAGAACGTCGGCCCCAATGTCGTGCTGCTCAACAGCTACGGTCCTACGGAGGCCACCATCGTCGCGACGTTCACCGACCTTTCGTCGACCGTCCCGGAAAGGCAGAGCCTCACCCTCGGACGCCCGGTCGCGAACGCGGCGGTCTACGTGCTCGATCGAAATCTCGAGCCCGTGCCCGTAGGGGTGACGGGGGAGATCTGCATCGGCGGAGCAGGAGTCGCACGAGGCTACCTGGGCATGCAGGACTTCACGGCGCAACGGTTTATCCCGGACCCGTTCAGCTCTGTGCCCGGAGGCAGGATGTACCGGTCCGGAGACCTGGCACGCTTCCTTCCCGATGGCGAGATCGAGTACCTGGGCCGGATCGACCATCAGGTCAAGGTGCGCGGCTTCCGCATCGAGCCGGGAGAGATAGAGACCGTGCTGGGGCGGCACCCGCATGTGCGCCAGGCTGCGGTGCTGGTCCGTGAGGACCGCCCCGGCGACCGGCGTCTGGTGGCCTATGTGGTGGGGTCCGAGGCCGGGACGCTGTCTTCCGAGCCGCTGCGGAGCTTCCTCCGCGAGAGTCTGCCCGAGTACATGGTGCCGTCCGCCTTCGTGCTCCTGGATTCGCTCCCGCTGACCACCAGCGGCAAGATCGACCGGCGGGCCCTGCCGGCGCCGGAGCAACGAGGTGAGGAAGAGGGCTCGGTCGCGCCGCGCACGCCGCAGGAAGAGATCCTGGCCGGGATCTGGGCGGAGGTCCTGGGCCGCCGGCAGGTCGGGGTCACGGACAGCTTTTTCGACTTGGGCGGCCATTCGCTGC
>DASUNJ010000660.1:0-10372 GCA_036277235.1 Thermoanaerobaculia bacterium
GACGTGGGCGTCCAGGCCCTCCAGGCAGCCGTAGACGGTGGGCCGGCCTTCGGGGTCCGAGCGGGTGGTGACCACGCCTCTCGGTTTGTGGAGGAGGATGGTCATGGGGCGCGGCTTCTCAGCGGGATGTCCGTCTATGTCGATGCGGGCGCGCTCGGGCACGACCGCGAAGAGCGGATCGGTCACCGGACGGCCATCGACCGTCACCCGGCCGGCGCGGATGAGGTCCCGAGCCTCGGTTCGGGAGGCCAGGCCCAGCTTGGATAGCGCTCTTTCGAGAGGGACTTGACCCTTCTTCATCGTTACCTGCAACGAAAACCGCGCGCCTGTGATTGACGGACCGCCGAGCCCATGAAAGCATTTCAGAAACCCACTCACCCCGCAGCAGGAGGTCCACGGTGAAGGCCAAGCTCCCCATGATGCTCGACGATCCGCAGACGTCCCAGCACGCCGGGCTGGACGACTTCGAGATGTTCGAGAGCCGCGACGAGGACTTCTTCCTCGACGGCCCGGTCAGCCGCCGGGTGGCCGTTCTCGACTTCGATGCCGCCACCGGCGCGGTCCTGCCGGGCGCCCGCTTCGTTGATCCGGGCAAGCGCAAATTCGGCAGCTACGACTGCCCCGCCGAGGAGGGCATCTACGGCCGTTCGTTCCAGCAGGTCAGCGCCTTCGCCACGGTGCTCCGCACCATGTATCTGTACGAGGAGCCCGACACCCTCGGCCGCCAGCTCACCTGGGCGTTCGGCGCGCCGCAGCTCCTCGTCGTGCCCCGCGCCGGCGAGGATCCCAATGCCTTCTACGAGCGCGAGTCGCACAGCCTGCAGCTCTTCTACATCTCCCGGGGCGAGAAACCGCCGGCTTGCGCCTGCCTGTCGCGCGACATCATCGCCCATGAGACGGCCCACGCGATCCTCGACGGCATCGCTCCCGATCTCTACAACTCGCTCACGCCGCAGTCGCTCGCGCTGCACGAGGCGATCGCCGACCTCACCGCCCTGCTGATGTCGTTCCGCAGCGGCAAGCTCCGCGAGGCGGTGCTCAAGGAGACCAAGGGCTCCATCGCCGACTCCAGCGCCTTCAGCACGGTCGCGCCCGAGTTCGGCCAGGCTCGCGATCCCACGATGCGCTACCTGCGCTCGCTGCTCAACAACAAGACCCTGGACCGCGAGGACAAGTCCCTCGACGAGAACGGCGTCCCCAACCGGGTCAACCGCTACGAGTCGCACTCGCTCAGCGAGGCGCTCTCGGGCGCGCTCTACACGGTCATGGTCAAGATCCACGGCTCGCTGGCGACCGATTTCTCCGCTTCGGGCAAGGCCCTGTTCGTGGGCGGCGAGCGGTTCAAGAGGATGATCCTGCGCGCCCTGGACTATTTGCCGCCAGGCGAGGTGTCCTTCGGCGACTACGGCCGGGCCATCCTCGCCGCGGACCAGGCGGCCCATCCCAAGGACAGTCAGGAGCGGCAGTGGATCTGCGAAGAATTCGTCCGCCGCGCCCTGGTGCCGGACAAAGCCGCCCTCAAGGTCGAGACCAACGTGCGCTACAAGCCGCTCGCCAAGGTCGACCTGCCCACCCTCGCGGGCAGCGACTGGGTCGCCTACCAGTTCGCGGACAAGAACCGGGAATTCCTCGGCATCCCCGCGGGCGTCCCCTTCCGTGTGCGCCCGCGGCTCGACACGACCAAGCTGTATTACCTGGCCAAGGGCGCGAAGCCCGAGCCGATCCGCGAGCTGATCTTCAAGGTCTCCTGGGACCAGGAGGAGCCCAACAGCGCCGGTAGCCCGTTCGCTGGTAAGCGCCAGATCACCGTGGGCACCACCCTGGGCATCGACTGGGAGACCCGCACGGTGCGGGCGCGGCTCACCTCGCAATGGCAGGGCGAGCAGAAGTCCGACCGCGACGAGATGCTGAAAAAGCTCGCGGGTGCGCTGAACGATGAACGTTCGGGGCTCCATGTCGAGTCGAGCAACGGCCTTATGCGCGTCCGCGCCACGGCTCGCATGCTCCACGTCGCCGGAGCAGTCTCCTCGTCCGAGCCAGGAGGCGCAGCTCCCAAGCCGGCCAAGGCTTCCGCACGGCCGATCCCACCGCCCGGCGTCGATGCCGGCGCGTTCTACGATCTTTGTGAATACCGCAGCCGTACGTAGTTGGAGAAAGGATGGAGAGCATGCCCGAAGAAGAGAAGGTCCCTCACGTCTGCCTCGACATGATCCTGCCGCCCGAGCTCCAGGTGGATGCCGCGGAGCGGGCCGTCGAGGAGAACCCCTCGAACCTGCCGGTCTTCCGCCAGCGCCCCGGCATGGGAGTCGCGCCCTCGCGGTTGCAGCTCGCGCTGGTCACCGGCAAGAAGTGGCAGAACGGCCGCACCCTGCGCGTCCGCTTCCTTGGCGGCCTGCCGCAGATCCAGGCCAAGGTGAAGCAGTTCGCCCTGCAATGGACCGAGCACGCCAACCTCAAGCTGGAGTTCGACAACAGCCCCGACGCCGAGATCCGCATCGCCTTCGAGAAAGACGGCTCCTGGTCCTACATCGGCACCGACAACCTCGTCATTCCCAAGAACCAGGCGACCATGAACTTCGGCTGGTTCACGGCGTCCACCCCGGACGAGGAGATCGAGCGCACGGTGGTACACGAGTTCGGCCACGCCCTGGGCTGCATCCACGAGCACCAGCACCCCAATGCCGGCATCCCGTGGGACAAGCCTGCGGTCTTCCGCTACTACCAGGGACCGCCGAACAACTGGACCCCCGCGCAGGTGGAGACCAACCTCTTCCAGAGGTACGCCGCCAGCCAGACGCAGTTCTCCGCGTTCGACACCCAGTCGATCATGCTCTACCCGGTGGACAATGCCCTGACCCTCGGGAACTTCGAGATCGGCTGGAACAAGAAGCTGTCGACCATGGACAAGGAGTTCATCCGCGTCGCCTATCCTCCCGCCGACAAGAAGCCGCTCGAAGGGGCGGAGCTCAAGGTCGGCTCCACGGTTTCCGCCTCGATCGGCAAGCACGGCGAAGAGGACCTCTACCGCGTCAAGATCGACACGGCCGGCACGTATCGATTCGAGACCCAGGGGAGCACCGACGTGATCATGGCGCTGCTCGGTCCGAACGACCCGAAGAAGCTCGTGGCCGAGGACGACGACAGCGGCCAGGGCCGCAACGCCCTGATCACCGCCAAGCTGCAGCCGGGCGACTACGCGCTGCGGCTCCGCCACTTCAGCCCGACGGGCACGGGCAGCTACAAGGTGTCGGCGAAGAAGATGTAAGCAGGGGCGGGGCTTGCCCCCGCCCCCTCAACCTCTACGTAGGGGCGGGGCTTGCCCCCGCCCCGGAGGGGGTAAACCCCTCCCCTACATCTTTCGCTTATGGCGTGGCCGTCGCCGGAGCTTTCGACCCGATGCCGGAGAAATCGACCTTCGGCGCGGTCTCGGCGCCGGGCGCGGCTTCGAAGTAGGGTCTCGGCGCGAAGCCGAAGATGTTGGCGAACAGGGCCGTCGGGAAGCGCTTGATCCGGGTGTTGTAGTCCTGCGCCACTTCGTTGAAGCGGCGGCGCTCGACGACGATCCGGTTCTCGGAGCCCTCGAGCTGGTTCATCAGGTCCTGGAACGCCGCCGTGGAACGCAGCTCCGGGTAGCGCTCGACCACGACCAGCAAGCGGGACAGCGCCGAGGACAGTTGGTCCTGGGCCTGCTGGAACTGCTGGAACTTCGCGGGATCGTTGAGGATCTCGCTGGTCGCCTGCGGGCTGACCGCGCCAACGCGGGAACGTGCCTCGACCACGTCCTGGAGCGTGCCGCGCTCGAAGTTGGCCGAGCCCTGCACCGTGGCCACGAGGTTGGGGATCAGGTCGGCCCGGCGCTGATACACGTTCTGCACCTGCGCCCATTGCGCTTCGACGGCCTGCTGAGAGCCGACCAGCCCGTTGTAGGCGCCGATGCCCCAGAGGACCAGCAGGACCAGCACCCCCGCCACTACCAGACAGCCGATGTTCTTCATTTCTCCTCCCTCCTCGGGTGGATGATACAGTCACGCGGCATGCTGCAATACCTGGACCTGGTCCGGCACATCCTGGAGCACGGGGTCGAGAAGTCCGACCGGACCGGGACCGGAACGCTCAGCATCTTCGGCTATCAGATGCGCTTCGACCTAGCGCAGGGCTTCCCGGCCCTGACGACCAAGAAGCTCCACCTGCGCTCCATCATTCACGAGCTGCTCTGGTTCCTGTCGGGCAGCACCAACGTCGCCTACCTGCGCGAGCACGGGGTGACGATCTGGGACGATTGGGCGGATGAGGACGGCGAGCTCGGCCCGGTCTACGGCAAGCAGTGGCGGTCGTGGCCCACACCTGACGGCGGCAGCATCGACCAGATCTCCAAGGTCGTCGACCAGATCCGGCGCAATCCGGATTCCCGGCGCCATATCGTCAGCGCCTGGAACGTGGCCGAGGTGGACGAGATGAAGCTCCCCCCCTGCCACAGCCTGTTCCAGTTCTGGGTGGCGGAGGGCCGCCTCTCCTGCCAGCTCTACCAGCGCAGCGCCGACGTTTTCCTGGGCGTGCCGTTCAACATCGCCTCCTACGCGCTGCTCACCATGATGGTGGCCCGCGCTACCGATCTGGAGCCGGCCGAATTCGTCCACACGCTCGGCGATGCCCATCTCTACCTCAATCATCTGGAGCAGGCGCGGTTGCAGCTCACCCGCGAGCCCCGGCCGCTGCCGCGGATGGAGATCAACCCCGAGGTGAAGTCCCTCTTCGAGTACCGCTACGACGACTTCCAGCTCACCGGCTACGATCCCCACCCGAGCATCAAGGCTCCAATCGCGGTATGAAGGTGTCCCTGATCGCGGCCATGGCCCGCAACCGGGTCATCGGCCGGGACAACCGTCTGCCCTGGCGGCTGCCCGCCGACCTCCGGCGCTTCAAGCAGCTCACCATGGGCCACACGCTCCTCGTGGGTCGCAAGACGTTCGAGTCCATCGGCCGGCCGCTGCCGGGGAGGACCATGCTCGTGGCGAGCCGCCAGGAGGGTTATGCACCTGAAGGGGTGAGAGTGGTCCGCTCCGTGCAGGAGGCGCTCGACGTGGCGCAGGAGGGGGGCGAGACCGAGCTGTTCGTGGCGGGCGGCGCCGAAATCTATCGACAGACCTTGCCGGTCGCGGACCGGCTTCATCTCACGCGGATCGAGGAAGACGTACCCGGCGATGCCTATTTTCCCGAATATGACGAGACACGGTGGCGGCTCGTGGACCGCGAGGACCATGAACCGACTGAAGAAACCCCCTTCGCCTGGTCCTTCCAGGTTTACGAGCGTGCCTGAGCGCCGCTGGCGCTGGCTCTGGCTGCCCCTCCTGGTCGCCATCTCGTGCGGCGCCGGGGATTCTTCGGAGACGAACCTCCAGGCGAGCACGGTCACGGACAAGGCGCCCGTGTTCCTGATCTCGCTGGAAGACGGCGGGGTCGAGGGCCGGCGGTCGGGCTGCGGCGACAGCGCGGTGCCGGTGGAGGTCACACTGGCCCGCCGCAGTCCGGCGCTGCGCGGGTCGCTGGAAGCGCTGTTGTCCATGCGCGAGACCTGGGACTCGCGCACCGGCTTCTACAACGCGCTCCACGGCTCGCGCCTGGAGATCGACCGCATCGAGCGCGCCGGCCCCGAGGCCCGGATCCACCTGAAGGGGTATCTGGAGATCGGCGGCGCGTGCGACAGCCCGCGGGTGCTCTCGCAGCTCACCGAGACCGCGCTGCAGTTCGCCGACGTGCAACGGGCCACGTTCTATCTCGAAGGGAAGCCGCTGGCGGGGCTGTTGTCAGGCAGGTAGGGGCGGCCCTTGTGGCCGCCCCCTCGTTACCTCTGGATCGTGAAGTGCACGGTCAGGTTGTAGTACACCTTGACCGGCCGGTCGTGCAGGGTGGCCGGCTTGAAGCGCCAGGTGCGCACCGCCTCCACCGCGGCCTTGTCGAGGCCCATCGGCAGGTCCTTGAGCACCTCGAGATCGGTCACGTAGCCGCGTTCGTCGATGATCGCCTTGAGGACCACGATGCCCTCGATGTTCGCCCGACGGGCCAGCTCCGTATAGCGGGGCTGGGTCTTCACCAGGATCTCCGGCTTCTTCACCGCGCCGCCCACGACGATCGGCTCGTTGTCCGCCGGCTGCGGCTCGACGACCGGAGGCGGGGCCAGGGTGAGGCTGCCGATCACATTGCTGTTCGGATCGCCGTACTCATCCCCACCGTCGACGCCGTCGGGGCGCCCCGGACCGGGCGGCAGACCGGGGATGCCCTCCTCGGCGGTCGCAACTTGCGACACGACCGGCGGGAGATCGTTCGGCACGTCAGGAGGCTGTACGACCTGCTGGGGCGTCGGCGGCGTCACCTCCGCCTGCCTGACGGGCGTCTCCGGCCTCCCGCCTCCGCGAGCTACTGGCGGAGCCGGCAGAGGCTGCTCCTTGAAATCGACGAAGATGAGGTTGAGAGGCGGCTCCGGCACCTCGGCGACGTCCCAGACGCTCGCGAAGGTGAAGGTGGCCAGGGCCACCAGGTGGAGCAGGATTGCCATGGGCAGGGTGAACCAGCCGCGGCGGGACTTCTTGCGCTCTGCCAGACCGATCAATGAGTGCTCGAACATTGCCGTGCACCTCCACAAATCAGGTTTTGATCGTTCCCCCCGCGGGCCGTCCCGAGGTCGGGGTCCAGGAGCGCTCCTAACCTGATTAGAGAGGTGCTGGTCTGGGAAAGTTCCTTAAGCCGCTGTTAGGCGGTAACGCTCGCCTGGGCGCGCTGGCGGAACCAGGCGGCGGTGCGCTCGATCCCCTGGCGCAGCGGCAGCGGGTCGGGCCAGCCGAGCTCCGACTTGATCAGCCGCGCGTCGATGACCGAGCGCTGCTGCTCGCCCGGCTTGGCCGGCCCGTGCGTCGCCCGCAAGTCGGTCCCCACGGCGCGCGCCAGCTCGCGGTAGAGCTCTACGACCGAGGTCTCGACGCCGGTGCCGACGTTGTAGATGTGGAAGCCGGGCTTCCCCACCGCCAGCAGGTTGGCCCGCACCACGTCGGAGACGTGTACGTAGTCACGCGTCTGGAGCCCCGGACCGTTGATGGTCGGCGCCTGGCCGGCGAGGAGCCGGCTGAGGAAGATCGCCACCACCCCGGCCTCGCCGTGAGGGCTCTGGCGCTCGCCATAGACGTTGGCGTAGCGCAGGCAGGTGGCGTCGAGGCCGAACGCCACGTGGAAGTAGAAGAGGTAACGCTCGAAGGAGAGCTTGGAGACGCCGTAGGGCGAAACGGGCCGGGCCGGGTGCTGCTCGTCGGCCGGGAAGTAATCCTGCTCGCCGTAGATGGCGCCGCCGGTCGAGGCGAAGAGCACCTGCCTGGCGCCCCCCTGCTGCGCCGCCTGCACCAGGTTCAGGCTGCCCAGGATGTTCACGTCGGCATCGAAGGCGGGGTTCTCGACCGAGCGCCGAACGTCCATCTGCGCGGCGTGATGGACCAGCACGTCCACCCCGCTCTCCCGCACCAGCGCCGCCGCCTCGGGCGAGCGGATGTCGTGCACGTGCAGCTCGGCCCCGTCGGGTACGTTTTCGCGGCGCCCGCCGGAAAGATCGTCGAGGATCAACACCCGCTCTCCGCGGGCGAGAAAAGCTTCGGCAAGGTGAGAGCCGATGAATCCGGCTCCTCCGGTAATGCAAAGGGTGCTCGTCATGGCCGGGAGCTTACAGCAAGATCCGGGCCGGCTCTGTAGACCCGGAGGGGCGGCAGACCGTACCTCCGGCGGATCTTCTCGGCCTCGGCCTCGTCGCCCCGGAATACGGCGATGCGCGCTCCGGTCCAGTCCTTACGCCACCAAAGATGCCGAGTCGGGCCCGATCTCAGCGAGATCACCCACACCGGGGTCCTCTCCCCGCGCTCCCAGCGGATGACGTTGGCGTGGAAGGCCGCCGGCCAGGTCCGGAAGTAGCCTCCGAGCAGGTGTGTCGAGCCCGCGGCCAGGATCTCGTCCGTGTGGGCCCCGAACCGGTCGAGCGCGGCCCGCGCCCGGGCCGGGGAGGGCGCGCCATAGCGCAGCGCAGTCACGAGCAGCAGCGCCGCGAGCCCCAGGGTATTGGCGGCCCGGTGCCAGCGCTCCGGCCGCCCCTCCAGGAACAGGGTCAGGGCCAGCGCGGGCGCGAGCATGCCCACGACGAGCAGCTCCACCGCCACGTAGCGGATGCTCCAGCCGTTGTGCTTCGCCCAGTAGGTCGTCCCCATGACGATGAGCTCCCCGAGACCCGCGGCCAGCAGGGTGAGCCCCGCTGAAATCGCCAGCCGCCGGCGCAGGACCAGCGCGGCGATCAGCAATCCCAGAGCGGCCAGCACCAGGGGCAGGGAAAGATAGTCCACGGACTTCTCCGCCAGCGTCCGCCATGCGAGGGGCCAGTCCGAGAGATCGGCCGCGGAGAACGAGGTGGCCCGCCGGTAGATCGACAGCCGCGAGAAGAGCAGGCTGGCTCCAAAGGAGAACGCCACGGCGGAGAGGACCAGCGGAGCCCTCCGACGAACCAGCGCCAGGGGGAAGAGCCAGAACAGGGCCGTGAGGGAGACCCAGAACGCCAGCAGGAGCAGCCCGAGCCCCGCCAGCAATTTCCACCGGGAGCGCGATTCCAGCAGGAGCAGACCGGCCAGCCCGAGCGCGACCGCCTGTCCGGTGGGCTGCATCTGCATGAAGGCGTGCGCTTCGATCTCCTTGCACCCGATCCAGAGCGCGAGCGTGAGCGCTCCCACCGCGGGCCAGTACGGCCGCGGCACGACGGTCCGGGCAAGCAGGAAGAACGAGCCCGTGACCGCGAAGAGCCGCAACCCCACCTGGAAGAGCAGGTTGGCGAACGGCGAGTCGATGGGCAGGCTGAAGAGCGGGATCAACTGGCCGAAGCGGTTCTGCTCCCAGAAGAAGGGAGTCCACTTGTAGAGGCCGGCAAAGACGGGGATGAAGGAGTCTGCCCTGTGGAAGCCGTGCAGGGGCGACAGGTCCATCCAAAGGGCGAGAGCGAGCGCTGCGCCGGCCGCGGCCCCACGAACGTTCACGCGGGTCGGGTGGCGACGGCGATGATCCCCAGGCCCTTGCCGGGGACCAGCTTGTCCAGGCGGCGGAGCACGGGCACCATCATGTTGAAGGCCTTGAGCTGCGAGCGGCTGAAGTGCCGCCTCTTGAGGATCTTGCCGTTCAAGTACCAGCCCGGCACCGCGAAGTGGTTGAAGTCGCGGAACAGGTCCACCTGGAAGCCCGCGTCCCGCAGCTCGCGGCCCAGCATCTCCCTGTCGTAGCGGATGCGGTGGCCGAGCACCTCGTCGAGCGACGAGTAGAGGTGCTGCCCCTGCGGCACATAGAGCACCAGCTTGCCGCCCGGCTGCAGGGCGTCGTGGATGTTGCGCAGCGACTGCATCGGGTCGCGCACGTGCTCCAGCACGTTCAGGCAGATCACGGTGTCGAACCTGCCGCGCCAGGGCGCGAAGCAGGCGGGGTCCTCCAGGTCGATGCGATCGACCGTGAGGTAGGGCTTGCCCAGCGACAGGTTGCGCAGGTAGTGCAGGTAGTGCGGGTTGATGTCGCTCGCCACGTACAGGTCGCGCGGCAGGAGCCAGGAGGTGATGTTGCCGATGCCCGCGCCGATCTCCAGGACCCGGGCGCCCACGTAGGGGGTGATGGTGTCGGCCATCCAGCGGTTGAAGAGCTGGGCGCGCTCGAGGCTGTGCAGGATGTGGGAGCCGTACTCGTCCTCGGCGTAGAGGTCGTCGAGGAGCCAGTATTTGAACATGGCGCGGAAGGCCTTGACCGCGTCCTTCCAGCCGATCTTCTTGCCCTCGCGGTAGGTGCGGCCGAGGTAGCTGATCGGCACCTCGAAGATCCGGCACTCGCGCTTGGCGATCTTGGCGGTGATCTCGGGCTCCATGGCGAAGTCGTTGGAGCGGATCGGGATCGACTTGAGCAGCGGCGCCCGGAACATCTTGTAGCAGGTCTCCATGTCCGTCAGGCTCAGGTCGGTGAACCAGTTGCTCATGGCGGTGAGCGCCTTGTTGCCGAGGGAGTGACGGTGATTGAGGACCCGCCGCCGGTCGCTGGGCAGGTAGCGCGAGCCGTAGACCACGTCCGCGCCGTCCTCCAGGAACGGGCGCACCAGGCGGCCGTAATCGTTGGGGTCGTACTCCAGGTCGGCGTCCTGGAAGAGGATCAGGTCGCCGCTGGCTTCGGCGATACCCTTGCGGACCGCGGCGCCCTTGCCCTGGTTGTGCTGCTCGAACAGGCGCAGACGGTCCGGGTGCTCGGCGGCGAGCTGGCGCAGAACCTCGGTGGTGCCGTCCTTGGAGCCGTCGTTGACGACGACCAGCTCCATCTCGCGGATGCCGGG
>DASUNJ010000661.1:0-6531 GCA_036277235.1 Thermoanaerobaculia bacterium
AGGGTGTCATGCAGTCCGAGCCCGGCTCGCTGCAGACCGCCTGGCAGGCACTGGGATCGCCGCACCAGTAGGGGCCCTCGACGCCCTGGCACCATTCTGCCTGGGCCGCGGAGGAGGAGAGGACGAGACCGACGAACAGAGTACACAAAAGGCCACCGAGTTTCACTAAGGAACTCCTTTCACATTGTAGGCTGGTGGGCCTGTTCTGGAGGGTGCGCGGCTTACATCCGCCGCGGCCGGGCTATTATCGACAGAAACTTGAGGAAGTCAATAAGAAAGTTCAGGGAACGGCGCTAGCTGTCGTGGACGAGGGGCTGCGGGCGGCAGAGCCAGTAGCCCTGCGCGTAGTCGACGCCGAGGTCCCTGAGGATCTCCAGGGTCTGGCGGTTCTCGACCCACTCCGCGATGGTCTGCAGCCCCATCACGTGGCCGATCTGGTTGATCGATTCGACCATGGCCCGCTTGACCCGGTCGTCGGCCATGTTCTGCACGAACTCGCCGTCGATCTTGAGGAAGTCCATCGCCAGGTCCTTCAGGTAGGCGAAGGAGGAGAGGCCGCTGCCGAAATCGTCCAGGATGAAGCGGCAGCCCTTGACCTTGAGCGCCGAGATGAAGCGGATGGCGCTGTCGAGCTTGCTGATCGCCGCGGTCTCGGTGATCTCGAAGCAGAGCCGCCGCGGGTCCACGAGGCTCTCCTCGATCTGCGCCAGGACATAGAAGAGGAAGGTCTCGTCAGTCAGGGATTGCGCCGAGACGTTGACGGCGAAGAGGACCGGCCGCGAGACCTCCCGGCGCTGCGCTTCCGCGAGGGCGCGGAAGGCGGTGTGGACGACCCAGCGGTCGAGGTCGCCGATCAGGTGGTAGCGCTCGGCCGCGGACATGAACGCGGAGGGCTCGATGACCGTGCCGTTCGCATCGAGCATGCGCAGGAGGACCTCGCAGAGCAGCTCGCGGCCGGTGTGCTCCGCCCCGATCGGCTGGATGAGCTGGTAGAAGAGGCGGAAGCGCTTCTCCTCCAGGGCGCGCTGGATGCGTTGGATCCACTGCATCTCGCCGTAGCGCTCGGCTACCAGGGTGTCGTCGGCCTCGTACTCGTGGACCCGGTTGCGCCCGCTGTCCTTGGCCACATAGAGGGCGGAATCGGCGGCGCTCATGATCTGTGCCAGGTCGCCGCTGTCGTTGTTGATGGACACGAAGCCGCAGCTCACTCCGACCTCGAAGAGCTGGTCCTTCCAGGAGAAGCGGAAGTCGCGCACGGTGCGGCGGATCTCCTCGGCGATCTGGCGCGCCTGGTCGATCGGGCAGTCCTCCAGGAGGACGCCGAACTCGTCGCCGCCGAGGCGGGCCAGGGTGTCGCTGCGCCGCACCCGGGAGCGCAGGAGCGCGGTGATCTGCTTGAGCATCTCGTCGCCCACCAGATGGCCGCAGGTGTCGTTGATGATCTTGAACTCGTCGAGGTCCAGGTAGAGGAGGACGTGGTGGCGCTGCTCGGCGCGCGAGGTGCGGACGGCCCGCTTGAGCCGCGCCTCGAATTCCCGGCGGTTGATCAGCCCGGTGAGCGCGTCATGGCTCGCCAGGTAGATCATCTCCCGTTCCATGCCCCGGAGCTGCGTCACGTCCTTGAAGACCAGGACGGCGCCGAGGAGGACGTTGCCCCGGCGGTCGCGGATGGGCGCGGCGGTGTCGCGCACCGAGTACTCCTTGCCGTCGCCGCTCAGGAGCAGCGCGTGCCCCGGCGATTCCACGACCTTGCCCTCGTTCAGGCAGCGCTCGAGCGGATCGAGCAGCGGCAGGCGGGTGGTCTCGTCCACAATGCGGAAGACTTCGTGGACCGGCTGGCCGAGCGCCCGTTCCGAGGGCCAGCCGGTGAGCCTCTCGGCGACGGGGTTCATGTAGTCGATCCTGCCTTCGGCATCGGCGCGGATGACGCCGTCGCCGATGGAGGCCAGGGTGACGAGGGCGCGCTCCTTCTCCCGGTGGAGGGCCTCTTCGACCTGCTTGCGCTCGGTGATGTCGAAGGCCATGCAGACGGTGCCCACGATCCGGTCCGCGGGCTCGCGCAACGGCTCGACCCGGCTGTGGAAGAGCCGGCCCTGGACCTCCTGCTCGAAGTCGACGGCTTCCCCGGAGAGCGCCTGCAGGTGGGCGCGGATCGGGGGGAAGCTCAGGTCGCGCGTGCCGTAGTGCTCGAAGAGGTTGCGGCCGGCGAGGCGCCCGGAGTCGAGGCCGAGCGAGACGAGGGCGGCGCCGAGGGCGGAGGTGAACCGGAGCTCCCGGTCGGTGGTCCAGACCAGGGCGGGGATCTGGTCCAGGACGCGGAGACGGGGATCCGGGATCTCCCGCGCCGGAGCCGAGATCCTGCGGTCCAACAAGTCCTGCTCGCTGAGCTTGCCTTCCTCCTTGGTGGAGGCCGAAGAAAGGACTCGGACCGGTGAATGATTCCCCATGTAGCACTACCCCCGATGACATCGGGGGAGAAGAGCAAGATGCGGGCCAGGGGGGTGAGGGGTCTATCCCAGCGGTTCGGGAAGGGAGAGGCCGTAGCCCTGGACGTAGTGGACCCCGATCTCCTTCAGGGCTTCCAGGGTGGCGCGGTTCTCCACGGACTCGGCGATCGTCCGCAGCCCCATGACCTGGCCGATCTGGTGGATCGACTCCACCAGGGCCCGCTGCACCGGGCTGCTCACCATGTCGCGCACGAAGGCGCCGTCGATCTTCAGGAAGTCGACCGGCAGGTTCTTGAGGTAGGCGAAGGAGGAGAGGCCGCTGCCGAAGTCGTCGAGCACGAAGCGGCAGCCGAACTTCTTGAGCACCTCGATGAAGCGCATGGCCTGGGTGAGGTTGCCCACCGCGGCCGTTTCCGTGATCTCGAAGCAGATCCGGGTCGGCTCGACGCCGGTCAGCTCCATCTCCTCCAGGACGTACTCCAGGAAGTACTCGTCGCCGATCGACTGGCCCGAGAGGTTGATCGCGAAGCAGGTCTCGTCGCCATGGGAGAGGATGCGGCAGGCGAGCGAGACGAAGGCGGCGTGGATGACCCAGCGGTCGATCGAGGCGATCAGGTGGTAGCGCTCGGCCGCGGGGATGAAGGCGCCGGGCGTGGCGATCCGGCCCTCCTCGTCGACCATGCGGATGAAGATCTCGCACAGCGGCGGCTCGTCGCCGAGGTTGTGCAGCGGATGGATGCTCTGCTGGTAGAGGAAGAAGCGGTGCTCGGCGAACGCCTTGTGGATGCGATGGATCCACTGCATCTCGCCGTAGCGCTCGGCCAGGGCGCTGTCGTCCGGCTGGTACTCGTGCATGCGGTTGCGGCCGCTCTCCTTGGCGACATAGCAGGCGGCGTCGGCGGCGGAGAGCACCTGGGCCATGTCCAGGCTCTCGCCGGTGATCGGGACGAGCCCGATGCTGACCCCGATCTCGAAGATCCGTTCCTGCCAGGCGAAGCGGAAGCGCTTGACCTCGGTGCGCAGGGAGTCGCCCACGAGGCGGGCATCCTCCAGGATCGTGTCCTCCAGGAGCACGCCGAACTCGTCGCCGCCCAGGCGGGCGAGCGTGTCGGTCTTGCGCAGCCGGGAGCGCAGGAGCCCCGTGACCTGCTTGAGCATCTCGTCCCCGGCGAGGTGGCCGCAGGTGTCGTTGACCACCTTGAACTCGTCGAGGTCGAGATAGAACAGGGCGTGCGGGCGCGCCTCGTCGCGGGCCGTGGCGAGGCAGTGCTGCAGCCGCTTCTCGAACTCGCGCCGGTTGATGAGCCCGGTGAGGGGATCGTGCCGGGCGAGGTAGACCATCTCCCTCTCCATGCCGCGGAGCTGGGTGACGTCCTTGAACACCAGGACGCAGCCGGCGATCCTTCCCAGGGCATCGCGGATGGGAGCCGCCGAGTCGCGGATGGCAACGTCGCGAGTATCGCGAGCATCCCGGCCCTCGCGGCGGGTGAGCAGCGAGTAGCCGGGCAGCTCGACGACGTCCTCTTCCCGCAGGCAGCGCTCAACCGGGTTCGGCAGCGCCTTGCCCGTGTTCTCGTCCATGACGCTGAAGACCTGGCCCACGGGCTGGCCGCAGGCTTCGGCGGAGCTCCAGCCGGTCAACCGCTCCGCGACCGGGTTCAGGTAGTCGACGATGCCGGCGGCGTCGGTGCGGATGACGCCGTCGCCGATCGAGGCCAGGGTGATCTGCGCGAGCTCCTTCTCCTGCGCCAGGGCCTCGACCATGGCGCGCAGCCGCTCCTCGCTCTCGCTGGCCGCCTGCTGCGCCTTCTCCAGGCGGGCGTTGGTCTCCCGGAGGCTCTCCTCGGCCAGCTTGCGCTCGGTGACGTCCACGGCCGTGACCATCGCGGCGGTCCCGACGTCGTCCAGCACCATCATGACGGAGGTGGCGTCGACCCAGCGTTCCCGGCCGTCCTTGGTCAGGATCTTGAACTCGTAGCGCGTGGGCAGCGGGTCGCCGCGGAGGCGCCCCTGGACCCGCTCGCGGATCAATGCCTGATGGTCGGGATGGGCCACGAACCATGGGGGCTGCCCCAGGAGCTCCTCGGCGATGTACCCCGTGAGCTCCTCGGTGGCCGGATTCACGTAGAGCACCCGGTCCGAATAGACGAAGATCGCCGTCGAAGTGGTTTCGGCGAGCGCACGGAACCACGGATCGCTGTCACGCGGCGTGGGTTCGGCAGGCGAGCGGAAGGGATAGATCATCCGACCAGGGTGCAAGCTAGCAAGAACTAATTTTTAGAATAGCGGCGCGGGGCCGTTGGCGCAAGCAAGGGGTCCCAGGGCGCAATAAATTGCCAAGCGGGAGGACCAAAAGGACCTAAAGGACGTAAAGGACCCCAAGGGACAAGAGCTTCCCGGTCCTTTAGGTCCTTTGAGTCCTTTACGTCCTTTTGGTCCTTTCAGTCCCGGAGCGCGGGAGCCAGCAGCGCGGCCAGCGCCGGATCCGAGCCGCGCTCGCGCTCGGCCAGGGCCATCATCTCCTTGAGCCCGCCGCGGAAGTTCCAGGCCTGGAAGCCCGCCTGCTGCATCTTTTCGGCGAGATGGGCGCTCTTGAGCCCGACTTCGCAGACCAGGACATAGCCGCGGTCGCGTCCGAAAGAGGGCCAGCTCTCCAGGGCGTGCTGGAAATCGAGGTGGACGGCCCCGGGGTAGTGCCAGGACTGGAAGGATTGCTTGGGGCGCAGGTCGAGGACGGTCGCGCCCTCGGGGATGCTGCCGGTCTCCAGCCCCGCGGGGCCGAGAGCGGATTCGTCCAAACCGCGCAGCTCGAAGATCCTGCGCGCCTCGACCAGCTCCTCCAGCCGGCCGGGCGTCATGGCCGCCTCCCCGCGGAGGACCTCGCCGAGCGAGGCCCGGGTGGCCGGCCGCTTGGGCAGGAGATCGCAATACTCCCCCACGGCGGCCGACAGGTCGAAGACCCCGGTCTTCCGCGCCACGGCGAGGATCTCGTCCTTGTTGAAGCCGACGAGCGGACGCAGCACGGGCATCGAGGGAGAGACGGCGTGGTTGATGACCGCCAGGTTCTGCAGGGTTTGGGACGATACCTGGCCCATGGCCTCGCCGGTGATCAGCCCCAGGCGGCGGGTATCGCGGGCGGCGAGCTCGCCGGCGCGGAGCATCAGGCGCTTGAGGACGATCTGCCAGTTGCGCGGGTGGTTCTTCGCCTGCAGCTCCTCGATCAGGGGCTGGAAGTCGACTTCGAAGAGCCGCGGCCTGGTGCCATAGCTCCAGCGCTCGGCGATGACCTTCATGACCTTGAGCACGCCCATGCGGTGAGCGGCGCCGCCCAGGTTGCAGAAGAGATAGTCGAGCCGGACCCCGCGCTTGAGCATCAGCCAGCTCGCCACGGCGGAGTCGAAGCCGCCGGAGACGAGGGCGAGCGCCTTGCCCTCGACCCCGATCGGCAGGCCGCCGTACCCCCGGAGCTTGTCGTGGAAGTAGTGGGCCTGCCCGGGCTCCAGCTCGACATGGGCAGTTACATCCGGTTCGCGGAGGTTGACCCTGGCGTCCGGAGCGTGGCGGAGCAGCGCCGAGCCGAGGGCGACCTCGACCACCTGGGAGTCGAACGGCAGGAGCTCGCGCCCGCCCCGCCGGTTGCCCCGCACCGCGAAGCTGCGTCCGCGCACCCCCTCGCCGAAGATTTCGACGCCCGTGCTCACGATGTCCTCCAGGGTCTCCCACGGCCGGCGCTCCACCAGCGAGACGGACTGGATGCCGAAGACCCGCGGGAGCACTTCCACGGCGGCGGTACTGGCCGTGCTCGGCGTCTCCAGGTAGAAGCGGCTCCAGGTGGTCTGGAGCTTGTGGGGGATGCCGTGGGAGGTGAGCGCGTCCTGGACGTTGTGCGCGAGCCGGCGCTGGAAACGGAGCCGGGTGTTGCGCGCCTTGGTGTAGAAGTCGCCGGCGAGCCGGAGGATCAGGAAATGGTCGGGCATCAGGGGAGATTCTATGCCTGCTGCCGAGCGATCGCAGCTCAAGGCCCGGCGGAGGCCGCTCGAAGGCGAGCCGTCGCCGCTCGAAGGCGAGCCGCCGCAGCTCGAAG
>DASUNJ010000662.1:0-6123 GCA_036277235.1 Thermoanaerobaculia bacterium
GCATAGTGCGGAATACCGGCTCACAGATCTGGCGGAGCCCGTCAAGATCCTGTTCGCCGGCCGGCTCCGCCTCGCAGACGCCACCTGCTATGTAAGCTGCGGAGCCGTGGACCTGAGTCAGTGGGCAGCCCAGGCTCTCGAAGAAGCTGTGCAGGAGACGCTCTTCGGCCTTCGTGGCACGGAGATCTGCCTCACACGACCGGCGCGCCGAGAAAAGCTGGAGAAGATCCTCACTCAAGCCGCTGCCGGTATCGGGTATGAGCTCGACCCGATCGTCGAAATCAGCGGCCTTCCCGATGCGGAGCCGTGGACGCGGGTTCAGCATCCCTTTGTCTTCCCCGTCAGCGGTAGCCGCGCACCGTTACAGGTACAGTGTGAGATCCTCCTGACCTTGGCCGATGCCGGCAAGTATTTACGTGCCGGCGCACCGAGTATCGAACCTTGGACCGGCAACGCTGTCGGGCACGCTCTCCAAGGCCTCTTCTTCCGCACCTCCTACACAGAGCTCTGCGTACGTGCGCCGGCGCTCCTGCGTGAAACCGAAGAACAGATCGCGCGCGCCATTGATGAGATCGGCTACCGCGCCGAGGTCCGCCTAGAAATCGCGGGCCTTCGCGAGTTCCAGGTATCGCAGCGAATCGATCACCCCTTTCTGCTCGAGGTGCGCGGTGCGGCGGAACGTCTGGGCGTTGAATGCGGGCTCCTGCTCGAGATCGTGGATGCCGCGCGGTACGATGAGGCTGGAGCCCCAGCCCTCGATTCATGGGCACGAACCGCGATCGAGCAGATCCTTGGAGCGGCATTCTTCGAAAAGTCTCTCACCCAGCTCTACCGGGAGCGGGAGAATCTTGTAGCCGCAATCGCCGCGGAGTTGCAGGAGCAGGCTGAAGTCATCGGCCACCGCGCCCGAGCGACGGTGTCCATCCCCGGTCTCGATGCGCTGCAGATCCCGGTCGCGATGAGCTTGAAGCACCGCACAGACCGACAGGTCCGTCACCACACGACACCGCTGGAGCTGTGCGGTGAGATCTCGCTGCAACTCGCCGAGGCCGAGAGATACATCGCCTCCGGCCAACCCGATCTGGCAGCTTGGTGGCGGCAGCGCCTGGAAGAGACCGCCGGGGCGGTTCTCTTCGGCCTCACCTACACCGAGCTCTGTTTGCGCTATCAGGACAAGAGAGAACAGCTCGCGCGGCAGCTCCGCACCGCGGCCGGCGCAATCGGCTACGCTGCCGAGGTGCAAGTCGAGGTCCTCGGGATCAACCCCGAGAGTATCAAGTTCCAGAGATTGATCCACCAGTTTCCGGTATTACTGCCCAATTCCGCCGAGGAGCTGGAGGTCAAGGCCGAGATTCTCGTGGAGCTTCAGGATCCCGAGCTTCTCTTGGCCGCAGACCTGGCGGATGTGCCTGCCTGGATACGGAGGGAACTCGCAGCGATCACCGGGAAGATCCTCGCAGGCCATACCCTCTCCGAGCTCTCGGTCCTCGGGCGCGCAACCGCCGAAAAGATCGAACAGGAGCTGGCGGGCCAGGTTGCGGTGATCGGCTATGCAGCCACGACTCACCTCACCATGCCCGGGCTGGACTCCGAGGTGCTGAAACCTCGGCTGGTCGCCCACTCCTTCCCGTGTAGGCTCAACGGCTACTCAGAGATCAAGGTCACAAGCGAGTTGCTTCTACAGGTAGATAACCCCGAGGTGTACTTGTCACAGGGGTGCCCGGACCTGGAGGGCTGGGCGAAGAGGCAGATCGAAGACATTGCCCGCGACTATCTCTTGGTCATCGGCTACACCGACCTTTGCATCGAGCTGGACAACCACAAGGCGAGAATCAAGGATCAGGTCGAGAAGGCGGCGAGTAGCATCGGCTGCAAGGTCAAGCAGCTCATAACCCTTACCGATCTTTTCCTGGAGCGGCTCCCGACCGGACTGGTGATCGAGCTTGAAGGAGATTTCCCTTCGAAGCTGCAAAGCGTCTCTGTTGGTCTTTGTCTCAAGGCTGAGGTCCGGATCCTCAATCTTCATCCGCTGCGGGAGACACTCGAGAAATATCCCGATTTCGTAGCTCACATGGAGAGCTCCGTACGGCGAAGGATCGAGCAGACGCTGCGTGGCATTGATCCAGCGGTGTTCTACACCGAGTTCGAAGAGCCAAACGCCAGCGGCACCGAGCCGATCAGCCGCGATATCGAGGAGGAGGTGAGGAGGGTCCTCGAAGGGGAGGAGTTCCGGGCTGAGGTCCTCGATCTTCGCTGCTGGCAGAAGGAGACGGAGCTGTCCGAGGCCTTGCGGAAGCTGATACGTGGTCTCCATTCGTTCACCGTCGATCTGGAGCGCCTGGGAGGCGAGCCGAGTCTCCGGTTCAACGGAACTCTGCGGGTCGAGGGTATCGACTCCACTGGCTGGCACACTTTCCATCGAACTGTCCCCGACTGGGAAGGGTTGATCAAGCAAACGGTGGAGCACTTGAAGGCGTTGCTGGCCGACGTCAGTCTCGAGGTCCTGCTCTGGACGCCCAGTTCTCAGCTTCAAGCCCAGATAACCAAACTTCTGCAAGAGCGCCTCATCAACGACTTCGGCCTCAAGGTCTCGCTCTCCAATTGGCAGCGTCTGCCGACGGGCATCGAGATTTTGATGAGAGACGCAAAAGCGGCCTCGTGGAGTGGAGACCTCGAAGACGTTACCCGCTTGAGCAAGTTGATCCGTACACTCAAGGAGGATCTATACAACACGATCAGGAACGGTCTCGGCACGCAACAGACCGAGGACTTGCGAGCCCGCATCAGAGCCTTGGAGGAGGAGAGAGACAGCCTTATGACGGGCCCCCAGGTTCAATCTTCGCGCCAGTTGGAAGTAGCCGCAGATGTGCGAGGCACCCTTGCCGGCGGGGCGACAGCGCACGAGTCTGGTGAGAGACTCGCCCTGCCCTCAAAACCTTTGGAGGCGACAGACCGATGAGCTCCAGCAAGCTGTCGAAGCTCAAGCACTTCGCCATCAGCTCGCCGCGATCCCTCCCGTTCCGGCCGGACTTCTGGTGGGCTCATTCCGGTTATGTCCTTCTGCTGCTTTTGTCGCTGCTCGCGAGTTCCTGGCTGGTTCTTCTTTCCGAGCGGAACCTCCGAAGCAACCTTCAGCCGGCGAGCCATTCCCTCATGACGGTGCTCGATCTGATCTTTTCGATCGCCTTCGTGATCTTGAGCGTGTGGGCCATCGGCAGGGCGGTGAGAGCCCTGGCGGAGATCTTGGTCAACCGCAGCATCGCTGGTATCGTCGAGGTCGGGGCAGAGCAGATGCTGGAGGACATGCAGCGCGTCCGAGGCGGGCGCGTCGACTTTTCGGCCATCCGGCGTCTGCTGCCCGCCAACTCCTCAAAGCCAGAGCCGGCCATGATCCGTCTGTTCCTGCAGATCCTCAAAGAGGCTCAAGACAGACGTTTCGATTCCCGCTTCCAACTCGTCCAGGACTACCGGGGGGAGAGCTTCACTCATCTTCTACAGCTCGAAAGGCTACAGACCTATGCCTTGCGCTTGGGCATCCTCGGTACCTTCGTCGGCCTGATGCTTGCGCTGGGAGACTTTTCGCAGTTTCTTGGCAGCGCGGGGTTGAATACTGTGCCTGTTGCCGGCGCCGGCGCCGAAGCTGTCGAAGGTGCGATCCTGGCGCAGCTTGAGGCTTTCAAAGAGGAAAGCTCAACCCTCTTGAGCTCTTTGAAGCTGTGCTTCGGGACCAGCATCTACGGCCTCGTCGTCTCGCTGTTCATTGCCGCCCAGGCGGAGATCGTCCGACGCCGACAAGCGCTCTATTTCCAGGAGATGGAAGACGCAGCGCTCTCCATCGCGTCGCTTGCCAGCAGATCCATCATCCAGGACGACCTTCTGGCTGGGCTCAACGAAGCAAGCCAAGCAATGCACGGGCTTGGGCAACAGATCGAAAGCCAGAGTCGCCGCTTGTGGGAAGGCCTCGATCAGGTGGAACGTGGAGTTAGCCAACAGACAAAAGCGATTGGGCTTGGGTTGGAGGAACTCGGAAAAGCCAGGACGCAGTTTGACGGTTTCCTCGCGCAGGTCTCCGTCTCACAAGACCGCTTTCTCAAAGACCTTGCGGCCCTACATGACTTGACCTCGATGAAGAGGATTTTTCTCGGGCTTGAGACCTCTATCGAAACACTGGCGAGCGAAGTCTCGGGAGAGGTGAAGGCATGCCTGGGTACTCTGGCAAAGGAGTTTGGCGTCCTTGGTGACCGCATCGTGACGATCGAGCGCGAGTTGGCCCAAGCCGCTGGCCAGATGAATTCGAGGACACAATCATTGCAGGCTTCCGTCAGCAAGATCGAGACCCAGATCTCTGCGGCGGCGACGCTCAGCCAGCGGACTCTCGCCACGGTCCCGCCGGCGCTCAAGGCCCTCCAGGACACGGCAGAGCGGACGCGTACCGGAGGACTTGTCGTCCTCGACGCACTACTTTTCAAAAGAATGGCACTCTGTAGTGCAATCGGATTAGCTCTGGGCGCTGCCCTAGGCGGCATTATGGGTAATGCCATCCCTGCTCTCGTCGGCGTTGTAGCCGGGCCGGGTTTACTGCTGGCCTTTTCAAGCTTGGGAGGACGGCGGTGATCTTTCCTGAGGACGATCCTTCCGGAAGAAGTGACGAGTCCTTCGGTCCCGGCACGGATCTGGTCGTCTCGCTTCTGGCCGCGTTGCTACTGCTCATTCCCATCTTTGTTCGATCATTCCGCCTTGTGTCATATCTCGAGCGTCTCGAAACGGTGCCTGCGGATGTAACCGTTCTACGGACAGAGTTGGAGAAATGCAAGAATGATTTCGATGCGCGCAAGCAGATTTGGGAATTCCGCGAGACCTATCGGGACGAGCCACTCTTCGAGAGGAACCGGGACGGTCTGACCGCCGCGGCCAAGCAGCAGCTCGACGCAAAGGTGAAGACATTTCAGGATGCCCTGGTCGCCGGCGGCTACAACCAGCTCTTAATCGAAGGTCACGCCTCGCCGGAAACCATGCTGGCAGGCGATACCCGACAGCGCGAACGCTGGAATCTCGCGCTCTCGCTCTTGCGTTCTATGGCGGTTGCGGATTACTTATACAAGCGAGGGATCCCCTACGAATGCATGAGCGTCGCAGCCTTCGGCCGCTCCCATTCCCTATCGCTTAAGAGCTGGCTGGAGGAGGACCCCGTGAGGACAGTCCAAGACTGGGACGAGGGAGGCCGTAATCTCGTCGACCAAATTGGGGAGGCGACGCTTGCCGACGAGCGGCTTGTACGGGTATTCGGTATCCGCCACGAGCAGTCTCTCTGCGCTCTCTCAAGGCGGCAGTAGAAGACGTTGCGAACCCTGCAGGTTCCAGCGGCATGGCCTGGGGTGGAAAGCAGCCGTTGGGGAACATCGGCGTGCGATCTCCACTTTTGAGCCTCTCTGCTGCTTCCCGGAAGGCCGCAAGGAAAAGGCCATAGGCCTGCCGCAAGGCCTCGCGGGCGGCCTTGCTCGCCGCATGGAAGCGCGGCGCCGGTGATTTCTTTGACTTGTTCGGGCAGGTGTGGGGATGCTGGCGCAGGATGGCGGTCGCGCCGAGGGGCTCGCGACCCGTGCGCTTGCGCTCCGCGTCGACCTCGATCTCCTTGATCAACCCCGCGACCATGTCGCGATACACCTCCGGGCTGAGGTGACGCCAGCAGGGGAGTTGCGAGAGCTCGACCGTCTCTTCGGTCGCATGGCGTCGGGGCTCAAATCCTTTCCCTGCAGCCTGTCCCGGTGCTCTACTACGCTTGGCTGGCCCCTGGCGTCGGGGCTCCGTGGCTCCAGCCTGATTCACTCCAGCGGGAGCCGGGCTGGCCATTCCGATCAATCTGGGGTAGAAGATGGTATGCCATGTACGTTCATGCTCCTCCTCTTCGCGACGGCCGCCGCTGCCTCCACGGTTCCTGCCCAGCTTGACGCGATCCTGAAGGACTACGGCCGCGCCGATGCGCCGGGGGCCAGCGTGCTCGTGGCGCAGGACGGGAAGGTCCTCTACCGCAAGGCATTCGGCCTCGCCAACCTGGAAGAGAGGACGCCCATCACCACGGCCACCAACTTCCGGCTGGCCTCGGTCACCAAGCAGTTCACCGCC
>DASUNJ010000663.1:0-12138 GCA_036277235.1 Thermoanaerobaculia bacterium
CTCGACGGCCACGCCGAGGAGGTCGCCGATCGTGTGCAGGAGGCTCAGCTCGTCGTCGTCGAGCTCGCGCCATTCGGGGCCGGCCACGTTGAGCATCCCGAGCCGCCTGAGCTCACCGCCCTCCCCGGTGTGGACCTGGAGCGGGACGCTGGCGTGATAGCGGAGGCCCGCCGTCCTGCTCCGGGCCGGCTCGAGCTTGCGCAGCCGGCTGCAGGTGATGACGCCGATGTTGGCGGCGCCGTCGAGATCGCCGTCCTGGAACGCTTCGAGGCAGTAGCACCATCCGGCCAGGAGCTTCGGGTCCTGGAGGAGGGCCGGAGGAAGGTTCTGAGCCGCGGCAAGGTAGGGCTCTTCGGAAGCCTCGTCGAAGAGGAGCACCCAGCCGGTGCTCAGACCGAGCAGCTCGGCCACCTTTTCGAGCGCCCGCGCGAGCAGCGCCGGGAGATCGACGGACGCGTTCAGCGCCCGCGCCACGTCGTTGAGGATGGACAACTGCTGCTCTCGATCGCTCATATGCCCGGCAAGCGGAGTCTATAGCAGGTGCCATATCATCCCGCCATGGATGCCACCCGCCGCCAAGCCCTTGCCGGCGCCGCCGCGCTCGCTCTCGCCGGTGCCCTGCCGCGCCCTATATCCGCGCTCGGAGCCGCGCTCGGATCGGAAAAACCGCGCACGGTCCGACCCGGCCGGCTCCGGCCCGGAGACACCGTGGGCCTCGTCAACCCGGCCGGCGCGGTCTGGGAGCCGGTGAACGTCGAGATCGTGACCGAGTCCCTGGCCGCGCTCGGATTCAAGACGAAACGTGGAGCCAACCTGCTCGCGCGCCACGGCTACTTCGCCGGCAACGACGAGCAGCGCGCCGCCGATTTGAACGGAATGTTCGCGGACCCGGAAGTGCGGGCGATCCACTGCGTCCGCGGCGGCTGGGGCTGCGCCCGCCTGCTGCCGCTGCTCGACTGGAAGACGATCGCGAAAAACCCCAAGATCCTGCTCGGCTTCAGCGACATCACCGCGCTCCTGCTCTCCCTGCACGCGAAGACCGGCCTCGTGACCTTTCACGGTCCCGTGGGGAGCTCGCAATGGAACCCTTTCAACGTCGGTTACATGAAACGGGTCCTCCAGGAAGGAGAGGCGGTCACCTTCGAAAACCTGAAAGAGATCGAGGAAGACCACCTCACGGTCGTCGAAAACCGGGTGCAGACCCTCCATCCCGGGACCGCGCGGGGCCGGCTGCTCGGAGGCAATCTGACCGTTTTGACGAGCCTCGTCGGCTCGGGCTACCTGCCGGACTGGGACGGCTGCATCCTTTTTCTGGAAGACGTGGAAGAAGCGCCCTACCGGATCGATCGCATGCTCACCCAGCTCCGCCTCGCGGGCATCCTGCAGAAAGCCCGCGCCGTGATCTGGGGGCACTGCACCGACTGCGATCCCGGCGAAGGATTCGGCTCGCTGACCGTCACCGACGTGCTCCACGACCATCTGAAGCCGCTGCGCGTCCCCGCCTGGGCCGGAGCCATGATCGGCCACATCGACCGCCAGTTCACGCTGCCCGTGGGATCGGCAGTCGAGGTCGATGCCGCGGCAGGAACGATCAGGATGCTGGAGCCCGCGGTGCTTTCATGAACGCTCCGCCTCCTGTTCGGGCTTTTTCTTCGGGAAGGGGACATCCCGCATCCAGATGGGAGGGAGCCCCACCAGGATGGGAGACCTCCCCATCCAGATGGGAGGCTCCCCATGCAGATGGCGTCGATCCCCACTTCGTTCGCGGAGCCTCCCTTCTGAATGGGAGGGTTGCCCATTGAGATGGCGGAGTCCCCCGTCGGAATGGGAGAGTCGCCCACCTGGATGGGTGTGATCCCCATCTGGATGGGAAAGAGGCCCATCGCGCTCGGATGCGTCCCCTTTCAGATGGGGATCATTCCGATCGAGATGCGGGACGCCGCCATCCAGCTCCGCGGGATCGCCATCCAGATGGGCGTGATCCCCTTCCCGATGGGGAAGCCTCGCAATCCATCGGCGAACGCCCGCATCCCGCTCCGAAAGGCACCCCTTCGCGAGGGAGCGTTCGCCAGATTCCTTCAGGTCTCCCCCTGCTAGACTCCAGCAGTGGACATTCAATCCTACCTCGACCGGATCGGCTACCGCGGCCCGCTGACTCCGACGGCGGAGACCTTGCGTGCGTTGCAGGTGGCCCATCTCGAGACGGTACCCTTCGAGAACCTCAGCATCCACGCCCATCAGCCGATCGTGCTCGACGACGAGTCCCTGTTCGACAAGGTGGTGGCGCGGCGGCGCGGCGGCTTCTGCTACGAGCTCAACGGAATCTTCGCGGCCCTGCTGCGCGCCCTGGGTTTTCAGGTCACCATGCTCTCAGCCGCCGTGGCCAGGGGGGACGGCACCTTCGGCCCGGACTTCGATCACATGGCGCTCCAGGTGAACCTGGAGGAGCGCTGGCTCGCGGACGTCGGCTTCGGAGATTCCTTCCGCGATCCGCTGCGGCTGGACGAGCGGGGAGAACAGCCGGAGGGCACGCGCACTTTCCGGATCGACGAGGATGGCGGCCATCTCCTCCTCCTGCGGCGGGACAGCTCCGAAGAGCCCTGGCAGCCGCAGTACCGCTTCACCCTCCAGTCCTACGAGTTTCCGGACTACGCCGGGATGTGCCACTTCCACCAGACCTCGCCGGAATCGCACTTCACCAGGCAGACCCTCTGCTCCTTGGCGACGCCGGAAGGGCGCGTCACCTTGAGCGGAATGAAGCTGATCACCACCCGCGGCGGAGAGCGGCAGGAGAGGGTCCTCGCGAGCGAAGAGGAGCGTTCGACTCTTCTCCGCAAGATGTTCGGCGTGGTGGTCTGAAGCGCGTGTAACACTTTCGTCGTTACTTCGCCAGTGAAAGAGACACGCAACCTTTGAAAGGAGGAGCGAACATGTCCTTTCCGCCTGGTTGTCTCGACGAACCGTCCGTGCTCTTGAAGGAACGGCTCTGTGTCCACAACGTCTCGAAGGACGTGCGCGGCGAGCTCGTCCGAAACGTGACCGAATTCGAGAAGTGCGCGGAACCGGGTTGCCTCACGCTGAAGACGGTCCATGACCTGAAGGTGGAGGTCCGGAGCCACGACTGCGACTCCAAGCTCGGTCAGTTGCTGGACGGCACCCTCGTCGTCGAACGGCTGGTGACGGCGTTCGAGGAGGACGGCCTCCATCGCGGGGTCCACGCCGGCGACTTTGTATGGAAATCCAAGGGAGGCCTGATCCGGGGCCGGATGTCCGGTATCACCAATGCCGGCACCCACCGCGAGCCCGTCTTCAAGCCCTGCGAGCGCTGTGACGAGCGAGGCGTCTTCACCGGGCGTCTCTGTGGAGAGGTCGTCGACGCGAACGTCAGCGAGCTCAAGGAGAGCAAGGTCGTGGCGATCTACAAGATTCGCTACGATCCCTCGGAGAAGGGTGGAGAAGGAAGTGTCTACGGCACCCTGGAAGGCATGGTGATCTGCCCTTGCCACCATCCTGCGTGAGGCCGTAAACGGACCAGGGGCGCGGGTAAGGTTGCCCGCGCTCCTGTGGCCCGTCAAGCTAGACTGCGAAGCTTCCATCCACGGTACACTCTCTGTGTTACGTGGAGGATTGGGATGGCCACCGTCGGCTTGACGTCACTACCGCAGCGACTCTGAAGCGTCTGTCAGCACGGCGCGGGCAGACGCAATCCGCGGTGGTCCGCGATGCCATTGCCCGGCTCGCTGATGAGGAAGACGAGCAACTCTCAGCCTACGAGCGGCTGCAACCTTCGTCGGAATCGTGGACAGCGGCGGGAAACAGCTTTCGGAGAACACAGGGAGGCGATTGCGCGAGCTTCTTCGAGGAGGAGAGGGAGTGTGCGTGCCGTCCTGGTTTATGACGGGCCTCTGGTCGCCCTGCTAGCCAGGAAGGATACCTTCACTCTTCTACCCTGAACGAGCGCTCGAACTTCTTGGCTGCCCTGGTCCGAATGGCCTCGTCCATCTCCTCTACGCTCGCCGGTCGGTCCTTCGCATGGTGCCGCAAGAGGACAAACTGCCTCCACCTCCCAATATCCGTCACGCTCAAGACCGCTTCCTCTCTCGCACCCGCCGTAATGACCGTAGGTCGGCACGATCTTGATCCCTGTCGGCGCTCTCCTTTTCCTGGATCAGATCGTCCAGGGAGAGATAGTGGGCATCCACCTCCCCAAACTTAGCATCGACACGGGACTTCCAGGCGGCTCGGAAATCTTGCTTCCCCACCAGCCGGGAGAGCAGGTCGATCCGTGATGGTGCTACGCCGAGTTGGATTATGCTCCCAGGGGTCGTCAGATCAGCTGGAGTCAGGCCGAGATCGCTGCCCAGAAAGGCGCGGATGGCGGCAAGGACCCGCTCGGCGTTGTCCGAAGAGGGCTCGATGAAGACGTCGAGGTCCTTGGTCGCCCGCGGACGGGCATGAAACGCAACCGCGTGCGCTCCGACGATCAAGTACCTAGCGCCGCTTGCGTTTAATGACTCGACAAACTCTTCGTAGTCGCGGGATCTCATTCACTCCCTTTGCCTTGAGGGACGAAAGCAGGCACTCTTCCACGGCCCGGACGCGCTCCTCGGGAGTCATCTCTTCGTACCAGAAGCGGAAGTCCTCCTCCTCAGCCTCATCCTGGTTGAGTACGCGGGCCTCCCAGACGCGCCCGTGCCTATCGGTTGCTTGGCCTCTCTTCTCCATACTTGATGAATCGCAGATGGATTGAGCCGGCGCGACGCCCGCTTAACCTACCACTTCTGAAAAAGGATGCGTCAGTAGTTTTCTCGCCCACTGGAAATCGCTCTTCAGTACGCAAGCACGGGCCACAGCAGATAGCGGCGCATCTGGCCGCAGCATTTCGCAAATGGACCGTATCCACTCTAGTGCGTTCTTATCGTCTCGCTTTCGATGCTCATCCGCGGGAAGATTCATTGCACTGTGAGCCTGTAGTAAAGCGTGACTGCACTTGCGCCACACCTCTTGCCGCGCCTCGATCATTCTGGGCGCATCAAGGTGGAGGACTCTTCGGGTTGTCACTACTCGCTCCCGGTTCCATCCATCCATCACTGGTTGCGGCATACCAGTCTCATCGAAGTCAACGAGTAGTACGTCTAACTCATTCGTAGGATCAAGGAGAACAGGTTTCTCGAGGTCTATTTCCTCGGGACATCGTGCAGGCGTGCAACCATCACTCAGCGGAAATTGGTTCTGCTTTCCCTTAGCTGGGCCCTCCTCCACAGAATGTGGCGAATTGCACCACGCCGCCGCGATACGGTAATTTCGCCAATCGAAAGCCAGCCACCAATACCCCTCCCGCTCATCCTCTCCAAGGTTCTTCACAGGTCCCTTTGGTCGAAAATGGTCCACATGGTAATCAGAACCGACATCTCGCACCTCTGAGTACCAACACTTGTTGTGCGACCAACTCATTAAAATCTTTTTGAGTCCTTTCCAGACAGGTTGGTTCTTGTCGACAATCTCTCGCCGCTTCTCCATGGCTGTTTTACGGCTCTCTTGTGCAACCTCCTCACCATCGTCCACGCATGCTTTGAGTTGGGCAGTTAGATCCGCTGCTCTTTCCAGCCATTCAGGTGGTATATCCTCCGGGTGAACGGGCACGTGAATCACTCGGAAGCCTCCATTAGCTCTGCCAGAATGCCATCAACTAATCGCTCCTGCTCGGCCAAGGGAAGTTCTTCAATACGTTTGGCCTGACGCAATTCCCATCGATGAAGGGCTTCAAGGTATCGGCGATAGCCTGGATCTCTCGCTTCGTAAGCAAGGCCTAACTCGGATAATTCGGCCGTCAGGCGCTGCAGATCGGCTTCCTCCTGCACAGTCCGGCTGTCAAGTCGGAACAGTCTGTCCCTTTCGCTAAGCTTATCTTGTGTAACTAGATCAAGTGTACTTGGCAGCCCAAACATTCGAATGAGTACTCCAGCCACACCCATGCCCCGCGGATCGGCATCCGGTTGGTGAACATCAACACGGTTACCCCGCCGCTGGAAGATCTGAACCTGCTGCGCCTTCAGCCCAGCTATAGTGAGCGGGTCGTGAGTGGTCAAGATGAGTTGACTTGTTGGATCCAACCATGCTTCCGGCTCGTCCTCTACCTCCGCATCACCCCGCAAGAGGCCCGCATGTCTCGCTAACTCTCTCAGGTACCGGAGTTTCCACACTGGATTAAGATGGGTATCCGGCTCGTCCAGGAGAAAGAGGGATTCCTCGTGGCGAGTGAACTGCATAAGCCCAACTACCGTCAATAACTGCTGCTCCCCTTCACTTAATTCAGAGAAGACGATCGTCTCGCCACCACGACGCACACGGACACGAACATCACGAACCAAGCTGGATATATCCGTACTCTCAAGAGCGGCAAACAATGCAGCCTCATCCTGATAGGCATTGCTCAGGCGCTGTAGAGCGGATCGACTGGGAATATAAAGGTATAAGCGGTCCTCGTCAGTCGGCCTCGATCTATAGTCGTCCTGATGATCCTCTGTCACGGCAATCGGCGCGAGCGCCTCATCCCAGAGGTGCTGCAGAAATTTCTTTACAACTCCTCTCGACCACCAAAACCGAGGGTCACCAAGTTGAGCCACATCTTTGGGTGGGGGGCGCCTCTCGCTCCAATTCTTCGCCCATGGGGGCCTACGGAGAACAAGTAAAGCGGAATCGAAAGCCTCAATACCAAAGTAACGCCGAAGGAATTCCGGAGGCTCCTCACCTCGCAAGAAGTACGCTAGAAGCACCCACCTGCTGTGCTCCGGCAGGCAATAGAACAGCCGGCGTATAGGGGGGGCCGCACCGCTTTCGTCTTCAAGCAATGCGTCATAGAAGCGCTTTTGGTGCTGTTCAAAGTAGGACCTCAGGCGTGAGGTCGGTCCGGAGTAATACGCGAAAACATATTTAGGTAGATATTCATCTCTCTTCCGCTGGAAGGCGGCCCAAGAGATCTTCTTCTCCTCTCCTTTGGCACCAATCGCGATAACCGGCCGGCCACCCATGCGGCAGGAAACTCGGAGGCGCTGTTTGCGACAGTTGTAGACAATGTCATAACCAAAGGGTGCTGGGACTCCAAGATCCAGAGCTCGAAAGATCAGCACGATCGCCTCAAGCAGATTGGACTTACCTGTACCGTTTTCACCAATGAGAACAGTCGTGAAGCGCTGCTCCTCAAGGTCTATAGTGAAGTCTTGTAGATTGCGAAATCCACTTACCGTCAACCGGTCGATTCTCATGGCACTATCTCTATGACCCGGCGGCGATCAGTCAGCCTTTTCTCACGAACCTGGCCAGAGTCAATCTCCCTACGCAGTTGGGCATAAAACTGATCGATATCCTGTGCTAAAGCGGACTCCTTCCAGAGAGCCCCAGGTTCCATGGAACGACCATACGCCTGAATAATGTCGCGGAGATGCGTTGTGGAAATACTCGCTTCATCTGACATGCTCGCCTCCTGGTCTGTCGGCGGTTTGCGCCCCACTCTTCGAGCAACCATTGCGTCCGCCTTCTCCTTGGCAAGAGATCTCTTGACGTGCCTCACGAGAGCGCTTGCGGGCTCGTCGCTTCGATCTTGAGGTACGAGCTCACCACGAAATGCCCGCTCAAGAATGACTTGCTCGAGTGCCGCGAGGCGCTGAAGGGAGATTTCGACCATCTTCTCAAGACGAGCCAAGACCGAGATACTACGGGTGATCACCGACGCAATGCGTGCAGCCTCCTCCTTAGGGATCAGGGGCATAGGGAGGGAAGCCAGCGTCGAGAGGCTTATCGAAGCCAAATTAGTTGTCTGCCTCGCCTTGTCGAAGAAGAACGCTTGACCATTGGAGTTGGCGTAGTTAGAAACAAGCCCTGGAAGCAGACTGCCAGTAATGAGACGCGCGCGAAAGACATGATTTTGATGGATACATTCTGGTAATTGGCCCTCCCAGATAGCGCTACGCCCGAGCTTATCCCGGTCGCCTCCTTCAATAAAAAGTATATCACCCTGCCTCAGCCTTAGCTCGTCGATCTCCGTCTCAGTCGCATCTATCTCTAACACATCGCGCAAGTCCAAAAACCCCCGCTGAACATTGGCGACTCGCAGATACGGAACCGAGCGAAGCCTCTCGCCATGGCGACGTTTCTTTCCCTTAGTCAAGCCACCCTTCAGATTTGCAATCATATCAAGGCTTGCCCAAGCCCAGGAGCCGGGAATGGGGGCTAAGTCTGCGCTATCGTCGAAAGCAACAGGCTCCTTGTAAGCCTCTTTCCAGTTGTCATCCGCGGTAGATTTTCCCCTCTCCATTCGCTTAGCCAACTCGGCCCTCTCCCAAAGTAGGCGCCGCTCGGAAAGAATGTTCTGCAAAAGAACAGCAGCGGATTCGACATCGGGATTAGCCCGCCTCCATTCGGCCGTCAGATCACCACGGAATGCTGCGGCAAGAAGGGCCTGCCTAAATTCATTGATCAAGGTAGGTATCGCGTCAAGCGACTCCCGCGCGCGCCGACTCTTCTCCCGGAGTTCCTCGAGCTTCTGAACAATACGACGTTGCTCGTTCTTCGGCGGCAGGCAAATGTGAAATGATTCAGCCTCAGAGAAGTATATCGTCTTATGAGTAGAACCTTTGCCGAATCTGAGAAGACTTTCCTTTTCTGCTATAAAAAGAAGCGTTAGATATTTAGGATCTAGCGCCTCTGAAGGTACCCAGTTGACAAAGTCTTGGCTGGTAGCCATTGCTCGGCCGGTGATCACGACATAACCTAGTGATGCAGTGCGCGACAAGCATACCGTGCCCTCTGGCAGTAGACGCGCAGACGAGTTCTCTAGTCCTTCAGTTGATATTGTCTGTAACGTCTCGAAGATAATTCCTCCATGGTGCTCACGCGCATCACGAATTCCGATCCAGGGTATACCACCATTCCAATAGCGTGCAATCCTACGACTGGGGGTATGACCGCTTTCCAAGCGCGCAATTTTAGAAAGAGCAACCCAACTCCAACCCGGGGGTGTCGGCAACCTTACACGCTTGAGCGAAAGCGCCAAGTGATATCTACGCGGTCGAGACGCCTTATTAATATGACTGCTCAAGCAAATATGTCCTCCGAGCCCAGCACCTCCACTAAGCTCTCGATTTCTTCTAACGCTACGCGCAAATTTGCCATGATTTCAGCAGAAATCCTCTCGGGGTCAGGGAATTCGCTCGCTTGATCGAGAGCGCCCACCCTAAGCCAGAAGAGATCCAAGCTGTTGCCGCGAGATGCTATCTGTTCACGAGTAAACGCGCGAAAGCGACCCGACTCACCTTCGTCCCGGCGCTGAGCCTGCCCGTTGGGGTCTGAGCCAAATGCCTTTTCGAAATCGGAGAACATGTTGCGATTAATCTGTGTGCGCCTACCGAATGGAGGAACATTGGTCCGCAAATCATAAAACCAAACTCTCCTGGTAGTAGATTTGCCGTCCTTTGTACCCCGCTGGAAGAACAGGACATTCGTCTTAATTCCCTGGGCATAGAATATCCCGGACGGTAGGCGCAGAATAGTGTGAAGATTGCATTTATCCATCAGGTCTACGCGCACTCTTGTTCCTATGCCGTCCTCAAAGAGGACATTGTCTGGCAAAATGACCGCTGCCCGGCCTCCAGGCTTGAGCCCCAAATAGACATGCTGCAGAAAGGCAAGCTGCTTGTTGCTTGTGGGGAAAGTGAAATCATCGCGCAGAGGTCGCCCACCGCCCTTTTTAGTACCGAAAGGCGGGTTTGTTATTATGACGTCAGCCTTTGGAAGCTCGGTACCCAAGGGAGACAAGCTATCTCCCAATAGAATGTTTCCTTCTATACCATGGAGAAATGCATTCATAAGACATAAGCGAAAGGCGCTCGTTACGAGTTCGACACCCACGAAGAGTTGACCTAGACGGGGCTTCTGGCCTATTTTTGAGTTGGCAAGGCCACGACTACCCTTTCTGATGTATCGATTCGCCGCGACCAAAAAGCCACCTGTACCCGCTGCCGGATCTTGAATCACTTCTCCTGCTTTTGGCTTTACGAGTGCGACAATAGAGTCAATGAGAGGTCTCGGAGTGAAATACTGTCCTGCGCCAGACTTCTGCTCGCTGGCGTTCTTCTCAAGCAAACCCTCATACATATCACCAAGGCCCTCTTCGCGGGCAGAATACCAGTCTATAGAGTTGATCTCCGTCACGATTCTAGAAAGGTTCCGGGAGTGGCGAAGCGAAGTAGAAGCATTTGCGAAGATCTGCTGCACGCGGCCTCGCCCTTGAGTCCCGAGGCGGAGAAGAAGCTCCTTGTAGAAGACCAGTTGCTCGACCCCCTCCTTAGACGCTAGATCTGTCCACCGGTATCCCTTGGGAAGCTGACTTTCTCTGCCTGTCTCCTTTACCATTTTCAGGAAGAGCAGCCATGTAAGTTCGGTGATGTAGTCCTGGTAGGTGATGCCGTCGTCACGCAGCACATGGCAGAGTGCCCACAGCCTCTGGACAATATCTTTGGTCGGCAGCATTATCCTCGATCCGGCTCAATGCGTTCCCGATTGGTCAGGCCGCTATTCTACCCTTGAGACTACCAGAAGGAAGAGGGCAGCAGAGCCAGGAACTGAGGCCTCTAAGTCCAGGGGCGGGTGCCAGTTCCGTACAGGAGATTGGTGCTGTCGAGTCATTACCGTCTAGCGCCGTACTCCACCCCCACCGCCCGCCCCCGCCAGTAAGTCAACCGTCCCTCCGGCAGAATCCAAGCCACCTCCCCCTCCCGCGGCATCATCAAACCATCCACCCGCTCATACTCCCGGAAGTGCCCCTCCCACGGAGTCGGCAACCCCTTGCCGTTCACGTCCCGATACCTGGCGGGCGTGTAGACGCTTACGATCTCTCCCTTCTCGTTGAAGCGGAAGTCGAGGGAGACCGTAATTCCGGAGTCCGTGAGGGTGGCTCGCGCGGCGTTGTCGGCGATGGGCTCCCAGGTCACTCCCGCTCCAGGGAGCAGCGCGGTGGGGAGCCAGACCGACTCGGCGAGGTAGCGGTGGAGCGCCCCAGAGGCAAGATCGGTTCTTCCCCAGGCGTTCACGACGGGAATCAGCCCGGCTATGCTGGCCCGCATCGAACCGGTGCCTTCAAGGTAGCTGTCCCGCACCCTGACCGGCACCAGCGGGGACATGCGGATGGCCGCATCCCACACGAAGCCGGGCGGATCCACTGAGAAGCGCTGCACGCTCTTGAAGGGGCTCCAGGGCGCGTCGAGACTGCCCCGGAACTCGCCCTCGTACTCGATGAGGGCGGTCCGGATGAGCGGACGGCCCGGTTTTAGGGCGAATTCGAAGTAGCGTACCACCGGAGACGGCAGGCCCGCGAGCTGGTCGCGTGTGAACGTCCTTGCGGTCCCGCGCGGGGCAAGTCTTCCGACGGCTCTCGCCGTGGACCGGTTCCAGAGAAGGGTTCCTGCTCCGATGGCGGCTGCCGCGCTTCCCGCGACTCCTCCGGCTACCGCTACCATGACCCGGACCCAGCGTCTCATCGCAACTCCTCCCTTCGGATTCCAGGGTACAGAGGTGGCGAGGTCGCTGCCAAGCGTCCACCATTGGTGAACGGTTTCTCCAGCGTCGTCCCGATTTCGGAACACGGCGGAGCGCCTCAGCGGGGCTCAGTCCCGAGGTTGGGACTGAGCTTTCCTGAACTTCCTTTGTTTTCAGTGACTTGCCACTTGGCCACGGCCTTGCCTTGTAAGGGCGGCGAAGCGAGGCGCCAAACCGGCGCCCACAACGCCACCCGAAGTGGCAAGGAGAGAGTCATGAAGAGAATCGTTTTGGCCGCTCTGCTGCTCGCCGCCGTCGCCGTGTCCGCGTCCGCCGAGAACTACGTGGGGAACAACGGCGTGACCTACTCGGGGCCGAACCGGAACGCGCCCTACCAGTGCTTCTACAACAACTACAGCGGCCCGGCCGTTGATGGAGGGGCCTCCTACTGGACCCTGTTCACGTACCAGGACGCCAGCGGCAAGCCGATGCCGCGGGGGACCGAGCACTTCCAGGTGAGCGAGGAGGACTGGGATGGCTACAAGGCGACCTGGGCCGCTCCGGCGAACTTCCCGGATCCGGCCACTTCGGGCACGCTGAACTACA
>DASUNJ010000664.1:0-10627 GCA_036277235.1 Thermoanaerobaculia bacterium
CGTCGAGGATGCGGAAATCTCCCCCCGCTTTTATCAGAAAATCTTCGGTGCCGTCGAGAGCTACCTTCGCAGGAAGTCGAGCGCGTCTTCAAGGACGGTGTCGCGGCCGGCGCGGAAATCGTCGCATGGCCGCTCCAGGGAAATCCTTCGCGCGGTCCGTCCTAGTGGGGAGACTGACGGAGGTTTCTCATGAGCGAGCGCCGGTTCCATGCCCTGGACGTCAACGCCTTCAAGCTGCTGGTCGAAAGATTTCCCTTCCGGCGCAGGATCGACGCCGTCCATCTGCACCACACCTGGCGGCCCAACCACGCCCAGTACAGAGGGCACGACACGATCCTGGCCATGTGGCGCTTCCATACCCAGGAGCTCGGCTGGAGCGACATCGCCCAGCACGTGACCATCGCTCCCGACGGGACGATCTGGACGGGCCGCGACTGGGAGCGGAGGCCGGCGAGCGCCAGCGGCTTCAACGGCAACGACACGGTCGGCCCGTTCATGATCGAGATGATCGGCGACTTCGACCGCGGTAAGGATCGTTTCGACGGCGCCCAGAAGGCCGCCGCCCTGGAGGTCATCGCCGCCATCCAGGCGCGCTCGGACCTGCCGGAGCGGAGCCTGAGATTCCACAACACCATGTCGTCGAAGACCTGCCCTGGGGAGTCCATCGGCTATGAGGACCTGATCAAGGAGCTCAAGCAGGTCCGGGCCACCGCGAAGGCCGCGGCGCCGCAGGCGGCAGCCCGGGCCTTGCGGCCGTTCGATCCCAAGATGCTGGAGATCCAGAAGGTGCTGGACGATCTCTCCTCCGGTGAAGGCCGGGGACCGCTCGAGCCGGCCGACGCCGAGCTTCCGGAGCCGGGCGCGGGCGCCGAGGGAGCCCGCCTGATCGAGACCTTCGAGGCGTCAGGCGAGGGTGCGGGTGAGCGGGGCGGCAGAGTCCAGATCACCCCCCGCATGCTCGCCGATCTCGCCCCGCACATGGTCAACCTGAATCAGGGACGGTTCTCGCGCGCCGGCCGGGTGACCACCGACCCCGGCGACGTGGACGCCATCTTCGATCAGCACCTCGTCGCAGAGCTGGCAGCAGCGAAGCAGGAGAAAAGGCCGCTGCGGCTGCTCTTCTACGCCCATGGCGGCCTGGTCTCCGAGGAGAGTGGCATCTCCGTGGCCCACAAGCACATCTCCTGGTGGAAGGCCAACGGCGTCTATCCGATCTACTTCACCTGGGAGACGGGATTGGTCGAGACCCTGCGCTCGTTTCTCCCCTTCGGCGGCCGGCGGGCGCTGCCGGGCGTGGAGGCCCGAGGCTTCACGGACCTCACCGACCGCGCCCTCGAAGGGCTGGTCCACCTCCCCGGCGAGAAGGTCTGGGGCGGCATGAAACGCGCCGCCGAACGGTCGGTCGATCCCATCCCCGTGTCCGGCGGACAGCCTCAGCCCCTGGAAGGAGGCGGCGCGCGGTACGTGGCCCAGAAGCTGGCGGCATTCCTCCAGCAGCACGCGGGCGGCGGCGTGCCGATCGAGCTGCATGCGGTGGGGCACAGTGCCGGCGCCATCTTCCATTCCTGGTTCCTCCCGGATGCGATCCAGCTCGGGTCGGGACCGTTCACCAGCGTGCACTTCCTGGCGCCGGCGATCACGGTCGATGGCTTCATCCGGCGGCTGGGAGGGAACCTGGGGCCAAACGCTCTCCGCCACCTCACGATCTACACGATGAAGAAGGCCCTGGAGCTGGCGGACAACTGCGGCCCATACCGCAAGTCGCTCCTCTACCTGATCCACTTCGCCCTGGAGCCGGCGCGGGAGGAGCCCATCCTGGGGCTGGAGGTGTCGCTGCGGGGAAACGGGACGCTGAAGCGGATCTTCGCTCTCGACGGACAACCTTCGGCGGTCGGCGAGGTGATCTGGTCGGAGTCGCTCTCCAGTTCCGGCCGCGGCGCCAGCCGGTCCACCACCCATGGCGGCTTCGACGACGACGTGCCCACCATGGACAGCATGCTGCGGCGCGTCCTCGACGTTGACGACACGGCGCCGATCCAGTCTTACGCCAGGTTCAAGCCCGTGGACAGCCGAGCGCTGGAAGACGATCCCTGGACGGCGCCGTCCGAGCGCGAGGCGGAGATCCTGCCTCTGTTGCAGCCGTTTCTTTCGGCGGAAGCGGCCGGTTCGTTCGGGGCTCCCCCTCCACCCCCAGCCGAGCTCCTCGGGCTCACGACCACTCCAGTCGTGGTGCCGGTCGGCGGAGGTGCGCGCCGAGCACTCTGCGTCGGGATCGACCGCTATCCCACGGCTCCGCTCGGCGGCTGCGTGGCGGACGCCCGCCTCTGGGCCGACACCCTGGTCCGGCTGGGCTTCGAGCGCCCGGCGATGCTGCTCGACGAGCAGGCCACCCGCGGCGCGATCCTGGACGCCCTCGGCCGGTTGGTCGGCGAGGGGCGGCCGGGCGACGTCCTGGTCTTCCAGTTCGCCGGCCACGGCACGCGAGTCCCGGACCTCGACGGGGATGAGATCCACGACTCCAAGGACGAGGCGTTCTGCCCGTTCGACTTTGCGACCGGCGCGCTCCTGATCGACGACGACGTGGCCGCAGTGTTCTCCAGGATCCCGGACGGCGTGAACGTCACCTGCTTCATCGACTGCTGCCATTCGGCGACCAACACCCGTCTGGCGGGAGGGCGGCAGAAGCTGCCGTCCGGTCCCTCGGTCAAGGCGCGGTTCCTGGTCGCGACGCCGGCCCTGGAGCAGGCGCACGCGGCCTTCCGCCAGCAGCGCGGGCTGGTGGGCTCCGGCGCGCGCACCGAGGAGCAGATGCGGGAGATCAACTTCGCCGCCTGCCAGTCCGACCAGGTCGCCCTGGAGTCCCAGGGCCAGGGAGAGTTCACCCGGCGCGCCACGCGCATCCTGAGCGCCGGGATCGAGGGGCTTACCCATGCGGCCTTCCAGCAGCGGGTGGAGGCGGCTTTCGAACCCGGCGCCCAGCGCCCGTTCCTCCACTGCGCCGACGAGGCCCGGAGCCGCGGCCTGCTGCAGCCGCTCACCGGCGGCCGGGCTGCGACCGGCGGTGCCCTGAGCCCTGCGGTCCCCTGCGCCAACGAGCCCGTGGCCGATCTGTTGCGGGCCCTCGCGAAAGTGGTCGCGCCCGGAGGTTGAGCCATGGCCGAGCCATCCGGAGCTCTCATCCCGTCGACCCCGGCGGCGAGCGCCGCGGTCGCTCAGAGCCGGGGCGCCGCTCCCGAGCCGGACGAGTTCCCGGCCGAGCCGGGCGCGACGGTCCCGTTCCTGATCGGCGGCGGCGTCCGGCGCGCGGCCCGGATCGCTCCGTACGAGCGCAAGAAGAGCGATCCGATCTACCGTCCGCTGCGCATCTACACCCTCGACGCCGCGGAATCGCGGCTGGAGGGCGGAGTGGCGCTGGTCAACGTCCCCTATGAACCCCTGGAACCCGGCCCGCGAGGCGCGGTCTTCGAGGTCGACAACCTCGACGGCGGGCAGAATCTGAGATACCAGCGCCTTGACCTCGACGACCCCGGAGTGCTGATCCGCAACGGGCTTGCGCCGACTCCGACGGACCCGCGGTTCCACCAGCAGATGGTCTATGCCGTCTGCAGCCTGGTTTATGCCTCGTTCAAGAGCGCCCTGGGACGCGACCTCGCCTGGGGGTTCAAACGGGCCGGCACGGGTCCCGACCGCCTGTTGCTGCGGCCCTACGGCGGTCCGGAAGAGAACGCTTTCTACGATCAGCAGGCGGGTGAGCTCCACTTCGGCTATTTCCAGGCCTCCGCGGAGGTCCACGGCCGCAACCTGCCAGGGGGCTTCGTCTTCACCTCGCTGTCCCACGACATCGTCGCGCACGAAGTTACCCATGCCCTGCTCGACGGCCTGCGCTCTCACTTCAACCGACCCAGCAACCCGGACGTGCTGGCTTTCCACGAGGCGTTCGCCGACCTCGTCGCCATCTTCCAACACTTCAGCTACAAGGAGGTGGTGCAGGCCGCGCTCCGCAAGTCGCGAGGGCGGCTCGCCAACGCCGATCTGCTGACCGGCCTCGCTCGCCAGTTCGGGCACACGACCGGCTCGGAGCGCCCGCTGCGCAGCGCCATCGACGAGACCTTGAGGGTCTACGATCCCGGGCTCGAGCCGCACGAGCTGGGGTCCGTGCTGGTGAGCGCGGTGTTCGACGCGTTCGACACGGTCTTCCGGCGCAAGACGGAGCGCTACGTGCGCCTGGCCACGGGCGGCTCGGGGGTGCTGCCGGAGGGCGAGCTTTCGGCCGATCTCCAGCTCGTGCTCGCGGAGGAGGCGAGCCGTCTCGCCAGTCAATTCCTGGCCATCTGCATCCGCGCCGTCGACTACTGTCCGCCCGTGGGGCTCGAGCTCGGCCATTTCCTGCGCGCCGTGATCACGGCCGACTTCGATCTCGTCCCGCACGACCCGTGGGGTTATCGCGAGGCCTGGATCGACGCCTTCGCCCGCCGCCGTATCTTTCCCGGGAGCGTCACGACCCTGTCGGAAGACTCCCTGCGCTGGAGCGGTCCGGCGCGCGAGCTGCCCAGGATCGAAGACCTGAACTTCGCCAACCTCCGGTTCAGGGGAGATCCAGGCCGTCCGGCTGATGGCGAGGAGCTGTGGCGGCAGGCCCGCGACCTGGGCCGTTTCGTGGCGCATCGCGACCGGCTGGAGGATTTCGGGCTCGCCGAGCCCGATGACGAGGTGGGCCGGCCCCGCGTCGAGTCGATCCGCTCGTCGCGCCGCGTCGGGCCGGACGGCCAGGTCGCGTTCGATCTCGTCGCCGAGGTGACTCAACGCCGTACCATCATGACCGCGGAAGGCAGCTTCGATTTCTACGGCGGCTCGACGGTGATCCTGGGGCCGGACGGCGAGATCCGCTACATCATCCGCAAGTCCATCGGGCAGGAGGACCGCCTGCAGGAGCAGCGCGAATACATGTTGGGGCCGGGCCGCCCGTACTGGCGCTCGACAGAGGGCCGGCTGGTCCCCGCGGAGAAGTTGTTCCACATGCTCCACCGGGGCTGAGGCTGCTCGCCCGCCGTTGTAGAGTTCCCGGCGGGAGGGACTCGCCTTGGCCCATATCCTTGCCCTCGACCAGGGGACCACCAGCTCGCGCGCCATCCTCTTCGACGAGCACGGCTCGATCCGGGCGGTGGCCCAGAGGGAATTCCGCCAGATCTTCCCCCGCTCCGGGTGGGTGGAGCACGATCCCCTGGAAATCTGGGAGTCGCAGCTCGCCGTCGCCCGCGAGGCGCTCGCCGAGGCCGGGCTCGCAGCTCAGGACATCGCCGCGATCGGCATCACCAATCAGCGCGAGACCGTGGTGCTCTGGGACCGGACGACCGGGCAGCCCGTCCACAACGCCGTGGTCTGGCAGGACCGCCGCACCGCCGACGATTGCGAGCGCCTCCGGCACGAAGGACATCTCCCATCCTTCCGGAAGAAGACCGGGCTCGTCCTCGATCCCTATTTTTCCGGCACCAAGATCGCCTGGCTCCTCAGAAACGTCCCTGAGGTGCGCGCGGCGGCCGACGCCGGAAGGCTCGCCTTCGGCACCATCGATTCCTGGCTGATCTGGAACCTCACCGGCGGCGCGCTCCATGCGACCGACATCACCAACGCGTCGCGGACGCTCCTCTTCAACATCCATGAAGAAACCTGGGACGACGAGCTGCTCGCGGCCCTGGCCGTGCCGCGGACGATCCTTCCCGAAGTCCGCTCGTCGAGCGAGGTCTACGCCGAGACGGTGCCGGATCTTCTCGGCGGACCCGTGCCGATCGCCGGAGTGGCGGGCGACCAGCAGGCCGCTCTGTTCGGACAGGCCTGCCTGCGCACCGGCATGGCGAAGTGCACCTACGGCACCGGCTGCTTCCTCCTCATGAACACGGGGCGCAGCCCGATCCACTCGCAGCACGAGCTCCTGACTTCGCCCGCGTGGCGGCTCCGCGGCCAGACCGATTACTGCCTGGAGGGCAGCGTGTTCGTGGGCGGCGCCGCCGTGCAGTGGCTGCGCGACGGGCTCGGGATCGTCCGTTCGTCGCAGGAGATCGAAGGGCTGGCGGCGAGCGTTCCGGACTCGGGCGGGATCGTGCTGGTCCCGGCCTTCACCGGCCTCGGCGCGCCGCACTGGGACCCCTACGCCCGCGGCGCGCTCGTGGGGATCACCCGGGGCACGACCGCCGCCCACCTCGCCCGCGCCGCGCTCGAAGGCATCGCCCACCAGGTGGCCGACGTCCTCGCCGCCATGGCGGGGGATGCGGGGGTCGCGGTCTCGGAGCTGAGGGTGGACGGCGGCGCCGCGGACAACGATCTCCTGATGCAGATGCAGGCCGACCTCGGAGGCGTGCCCGTCGCCCGCCCCACCGTGCGCGAGACCACCGCCCTCGGAGCCGCCTACCTCGCCGGCCTGGCCGTCGGAGTCTGGAAGAGCCCCGAGGACGTGGGCAGCCACTGGCAGATGGAGCGCGTCTTCGAGCCCACCAAGGATGCGGGAAAAACCGCGGAGATGCGGGCGCTGTGGGCCAAGGCGGTGGAGCGGGCGAAGGGCTGGGCATGAGGGAGGCGCTCCTCGCCCGTCTGGACGACCCGGAGCCCTGGGACTTCCTGGTGGTCGGCGGCGGGGCGACCGGGCTGGGCACGGCGGTCGAGGCGGCCTGCCGGGGATATCGGACGCTCCTCGTCGAGCAGCACGACTTCGCCAAGGGGACCTCCAGCCGCAGCACGAAGCTGATCCATGGCGGCGTGCGCTACCTCCAGCAGGGCAATCTCTCCCTGGTCCTCGAAGCCCTCCACGAGCGCGGGCTCCTCCTGCGCAACGCTCCCCATCTCGTCCACAATCTGTCCTTCGTGGTCCCGACCTATGACTGGTGGGAGGGTCCGTTCTACGGCGTGGGGTTGAAGCTCTACGACATGCTCGCCGGCCGCATGGGGCTGGGTCCCTCCCGTTTCCTCTCCCGTGAGCAGACGCTGGAGATCATCCCCACCCTGGAGCCCGGGGGTCTGCGCGGCGGCGTCATGTATCACGACGGCCAGTTCGACGACGCCCGGCTCGCCGTCACCCTCCTGCGCACGCTCCTCGGCCTCGACGGAGCCGCCCTCAACTACATGCCCGCGGTCTCCCTCCTCAAGGAGAACGGGCTGGTGCGCGGCGCCGTGGTGAGGGACGCGGAGACCGGGACCGAGCGCGAGATCCACGCCCGGGCGGTGGTCAACGCGACCGGGATCTTCGCGGACGACCTGCGGCGCATGGACGAGCCGGCCAGCGAGCCGATCCTCGCCCTGAGCCAGGGGATCCACCTGGTGCTCGACCGCTCGTTCCAGCCCGGCGACAGCGCCATCCTGGTGCCCCACACGGACGACGGCCGCGTCCTCTTCGCGGTCCCCTGGCACGGCCGGGTGATCGTGGGGACGACCGACACGCCGCTCTCCGAGCGCTCGCTGGAGCCGCGCGCCCTGCCGGAAGAGATCGACTTCCTCCTCACCCACATCGCCCGCTACCTGACCCGCGACCCGGCGCCCGCGGACGTGCTCTCCTGCTTCGCCGGGCTCCGTCCCCTGGTGCGTGCCGCCGAGGGGACGAAGACGGCCGCCCTGTCCAGGGACCACACGCTCCTCATCTCCCCTTCGGGCCTGGTGACGATCACCGGCGGCAAGTGGACGACCTACCGCCGCATGGGAGAGGACACGGTGACCCAGGCCGCCCTTCTGGCTGGATTGCCGGAATTCCCCTCCGGCACGGCGGAGCTGCGCCTCCACGGCTGGTCTGCCGAGGTGGAGCCCACGGCCGACTGGGCGGTCTATGGCTCGGACTCGGTTGCCCTCTCGCGCCTCGCCGAAGAGCGGCCCGAGTGGCGGCAGCCGCTCCACCCGCGCCTCCCCTACCGGCTCTGCGAAGTGGTCTGGGCCGCCCGCCACGAAATGGCGCGCACGGTCGAGGACGTCCTCGCCCGCCGCACCCGCGCCCTCCTCCTCGACGCCCGCGCGAGCGCCGAAGCCGCGCCCGAGGTGGCCCGGCTGATGGCGGCCGAGCTCGGGAAGGATGCCGAATGGGAGCAGCGGCAGGTCGAAGAGTATCGGGCTCTGGCGCGAGCTTACTGGCTGTAGCTTTTTTCCCCGCGGGAATGCCTCGGGTGGCGACCGAGCGGCTCATCTCCGAGACGGAGGCTTCGGGCTGAGCGCGAACGGTTTTTCTCGTGCGCGAGGCGCTCTGGCGTCGCGCGAGCCGCTCGCGCTCAGGGTTGAGGCGTTCGCGCAGTGCGCGAGCCGCTCATCTCGTGCGCGAGGCGTTCGTGCATTGCGCGAAACACCCGACCTTGTGCGCGAGCCGCTCATCTCGGCTCCGAGCAGCTCGCGCAATGCCTGAGGCGTTCGTGCCGAGGCGGAGCCGTCTGGATGGTTCTTCCTGAGCTCAGCCTGCATCGAGAACGATCTTCCCGAACGACTGCCGCGACTCCAGCCGCCGATGGGCTTCAGCCGCGTCAGCGAGCGGGAGGATAGCCGAGATGATCAGCCGAAGCGATCCTTCCTCGACCCATCGCAGCAGCTCCTGCCGGGCCGCCTGCCAGAGCTCGGGCCGATGGTTCACGTCGAGCGTGTAGGAGCCGATTTTCAAGGACCGCTCGTACAGCCGGTCGGGATCGATGGGCAGCGGCGGGCCGCTGGCGTCGCCATAGAAGAGCAGAAGGCCGAAGCGGGCGAGCACTTCGAGGCTCACGCCCTGGGTGGCGCGGCCCACGGAGTCGAGGACCACGTCCACACCGCGCCCATCGGTCGCATCGAGCACGCGCCGGGCGAGGTTTTCGCCGTACGCGAGGGCCTCGCCCCCCACGCCGCGCACCGCCTCCGCCTTGGCCTCGTTCGATACGGTTCCGAGAACCCGCGCGCCGGCCCGCTTCGCCATCTGCACGGCGAGCAGCCCGACTCCCCCGCCGGCCGCATGGATCAGCACCGTTTGCCCCGCTTCAACCTTGGCCGCGAGATGAACCACCCCGTAAGCGGTCAGCCCCTGCTGCGGCAGCGCCGCACCTTCCTCGAAACTGACGTCGGGCCCCAGGCGGAAGAGGGAATCCACCGGGGCGACCGCGTACTCGGCGTAGCTGCCGCTGACGGCCGGCGGCATGGCCCAGAACGCCACGCGCTCGCCGGTCTCCTCCACGACGCCCGCCCCTTCGGTGCCAGGAATCCAGGGCAGCTCGGGGCGCCGGTAGACGCCGCGCCGCCGCTCCGTGTCCGAAAAGTTGACGCCCGCCCGGTGCATCCGGACCAGTACCTGCCCCGGTCCGGCCTGGGGGCGAGGCGCTTCGCCCAGCCTCAGGACCTCGGGGCCTCCGAGCTCGTTCACTACGATCGCGCGCATCCGTGACCCTCCGGGATCAACTCTACCCCGGGCGCGGTTTGGCGCACTTGATACACCATGTCTAATGTAAGAATGTTCTTTCTATCTTTTTCTTCCATTGGAGGGGTCTTCCGAAGTCAGCTACCTCGACCGGGGCCATGGAGGCTCCGCGAGAGGTCTGAAAAGGAGTATGGACATGCTGGCGAGACGACTCTTCCAAGGAGCCCTGGTGCTGACCGCCGCCATCGGTCTGCTCGCCATGGCCGGTCCCGCGGTAGCGCAGGGATGCACTTGCGCGGCGACCCCACCCTTCGGCACCAACAATGCCGACATGCTTACCGGGACGGGCGGTGCTGACTGCATCTATGGATTCGGGGGCACCGACGTGATCTCCGGACTGGCCGGCGCCGACTGCCTCGACGGCGGATCCGAGGGAGACACGATCGACGGAGGCGAAGACAACGACCACGTCTTCGGCGATTCGGGTAGCGATGACCTGAACGGCGGCAACCAGCACGACACGGTTGACGGCTGGACTGAGAACGACACCTTCGTCCAGGGCGGCTTCGGCGTCGATACCTGCCTCGGGTTTACCGGCGACGACTTCATGAGGGGCCATCGCGGCGCTGACGACCTGTTCGGTGAGGACGGCAACGACACGATCTTCGGAGATGGCGAGAACGACTTCCTCGACGGTGACTTCGGGATCGACTCCCTGGACGGCGGCACCGGAACCGACACCTGCGTGAACGGAGAGACCGTCGTCAACTGCCCCTAGACCTTGACCTCCTCGGGGCCGGAAGGGCCCCGGGGGGGCGTTCCTGGGAACTACGGTCATGCCGCGAAAGCTGATGTCGGCCGCCCTGCTCCATCTCGTCGCCGTCGCTCCGGCCCTCGCCCAGCCCGTCCTCACCGGCGCGGTGCAGGGGACGCGGTACGAGCCCCTGCCTGGAGTCCGGGTCGAGCTCGTGCCCGTCCCCGGCAACTTCGAGTCGGGCCGGCTGCGGCTCGAAGGCCGGGACCTTCCCGGCCCGCGTGCCACGGCCACGACCGACGGCCAGGGGCGTTTCCGCCTCGAGGCACCGGAGGCGAGGGCCTGGAAGCTCGTGGCCCGGGCGGCAGGAAGGGTTCCCATGGAGCTTGGACCGTTCCTGCCGCTCGAAGCCGAGGAGCTACCCGCCGTCCAGCTCTCCCCGGACGCAGGCGCCCGGATCCGCGTCGTCGCGGAGGACGGCCAGACCGTGCCCGGAGCCTGGGTCGTCGCCTCGGCCAAAGCCGTCTCCA
>DASUNJ010000665.1:0-4009 GCA_036277235.1 Thermoanaerobaculia bacterium
ACCTTCGAGAGCCGACATCGGCAGATGGTGCTTGGCGGATCTTGCTGACTGCGGAAGCGAGGGTGACCGAAGAGCCCGGTGCGGGAAAACCGCACGCCGGGATCTGTGCGGGGGGCGTCTCAACAACGTTCCTACCGTGACCCTCTACGTGCTCCCCTTGGAGGAGATCGTTTCGAACACCGCCTTCGTCGCCCAGTTCGGCGGCGCGCTGTTTGGCCGCGCGGGCGCCAAGGTGCTGTCGGCCTGCGTCCTTCTTGCAGTCCTGGGCGGCCTGCTGGCGTTGACCATGGCTGCTCCGCGCGCCTACTACGCGATGGCGCGCGACGGTGCCTTCTTTCCGCCCTTCGCCCGCCTGCACCCGCGCTTCGGCACGCCGGTTCACGCCATCCTCCTGCAGACGGGTCTGGCCCTGGTGGTGCTCACCCTCGGAGCCTTCGACCGGATCCTGGCGTACATCGTCTTTTCCGCCGTCGTGTTTCTCGGTCTTTCGGCCACGGCTCTCTTCCGGCTGCAACCGCCAGTTGCCCGGTGGTGGTTCCCCGCGGCTCCGATCCTGTTCGTCGCCGGGTGCTTCGTGATCGGCTTGTTAATCCTGCTCAATGATCCTTTGCCCGCGTTGCTGGGTGTGGCCGTCGTGCTGGCCGGAGACGTGTTGCGTCGCTTCCTCTTTCCAGGACCGGCTGAGTAGGGCCTTCCCTTGCACCCCTCCTCGTTTTGGACGTATTGTAGGAATCGCATATGGACAGCACGTCCATCGTCAGGGTCGGAGGTGCTTGCGCGCTGCTTGGCGTCGCGGCCGGGCTGGTCGGGTCCGCCGTCGGTGCGGTTCACGGTCTCGGCGGACAAGAAATCCCCCTCGGCAATAGCGCGGAACTGCTGTCGCTCACGCGGAATCAGGGTCCCTATCTCGTCCGCGAGTGGTTCTTCCTGCTCTACGCAATCTTCGCAGTCGGGGAGGGAGTAGGCCTCTACTACCTGACGCGACCGGCCGGAAGTCTGGCGCTATGGGCGCTGGTGGCGTATTCAGTGGGGATTGTGATCGGCATCGTCCAGGATGCTGCCCTTGTCGCACTCGTCCAACAGTTCCCGTCCGAATACGCTGGGGCGGACGAGACGACTCGCCTGGCGCTGGGACCGTTGGCGCGAACGTTGAGCTCGCTCATCGGGGTACAGCAATCGGTCGCAAACGCGCTGCTCGGTATTGGGATTGCGCTCTACGCGGTGGCAATTCTCCGCACGGGTGTCGTCTCGAGATGGTTCGGTGCGTTCGGGTTCGCCTCAGCTGCTGCCAGCGTCTCGTTCGCGATCGTCACCGCCTTTGCCCTCGCCAGCTTCCGGACAGGTGTCGAGCACGCATTCGGGCTCGTCGTGGTGTGGGACGCATGGGCAGGAATCGTGATGCTGCGCTCCCAGTGAAACCCCGCCTTGGCTTCCGGCGGACCGGCCATCCGGCGTATCCTGTCCATGATGAACGAGAGATGGACCGTCGCCGGATCGCTGTCGGCCGCCTTCTCGGCCTCGCTCTGCTGCACTCTGCCTCTGGCGGCGGCCGGGCTCGGCCTTGGAGCGGCCTCTCTGGCCTCCGCCTTTGCGCCATGGAGGCCTCTGCTGATCGTCGTCGTGGCCGCGTCCCTGGGCAAAGGCTTCCATGACGCCTACAAGCGGCTGCCCGCGTGCGGCGAGGATTGTCCTCCGAAGAGCCGCCGAGGCGCCCGGATCGGGATGTGGCTGAGCGCGGCCGTGGCGCTCTCGCTGCTCGGCGTTCCCTATGTCACCGGGTCGGCTGCCCCATCCGCGCCATCGGACGGAGCGTTGGTCTACCACGTCGAAGGCATGACGTGCGCCGGCTGCGAGGTCTCCGTCGAGCAGGCCATCCGGAGCGTCAAGGGCGTGAAAAGCGTCGACGCCTCCTTCAAGGACTCGCGGGCCGTGGTGGAACTGGATCCGAAGGCGGGAAAGCCGGAAGACGTCCTCGCCGCCATCGAGAAGAGCGGCTACCGCGCCCGGAGCGAGTGAGTCTTGCCTTCGGCACGATCGAGACGCGATCGGGCCCCCCAGAACGCCATCGAGCCCGCTCGAGATGAGATCGAGCGCACCCGAATCCAATAAAATGGACTGAGGTTGAGATCGAGTGCGCTGGATTCGAGATCGAACGTGTAAAAACAACAACGAGCGCACCCGAATCCAATTCGAGTGCACCTGAAATGGAATCGAGTCGACCGAAACTCAAAACGAGTGCACTCGATTTCAATTTTAATGGACTCGAAGTGAAAGCGAGTCCACTCGGATTCAATCTATTGAACTGGATCTGAATTCGGGTCGACTCAAATTGAAATCCAGTGCACCGCATCTCTGAACGAGTCGACCTGAATTCAATCTAATGGAGTGAAACTCTTGTTGGGTGCACTCATCGAGCCACATCTCTCCTCAAAGTTCTCTGTCTCGTTGGAGAAGGGTTAATGATTCCTGGTTACGAACGCAGGGCGGTGGCATGGGGAGCTCCTGGTATGGTGCTTCACTATGTGGGCTATTTCTTTGGTCATATTCCACTTCGTGGAGTGCCGGCCTTTATCGTAGGCATAGCCGGGCTGCTGGGTACGATTGCCCTTGGCATCGGCTTTGGGCTCTACGCCAGGGGCAAAAAGCGTTCTTGGGCATGGTCGTTCCTCGCCCTAATTGGACTCTTGGGTTTGGTGATTCTCCTTCTTCTGCCTGACAAGGTCGCGAGCGAACGTGATCCTGAATCGCAAGTGGCGCCCAAGCCGGGCCAGTAATTACAGTTCTTGCCCACTCGGTATAGCTCGGCCTTCTTCCCGAGGGGAATTCTCTGTGGTAAGAGGAACCGCCGTCGAGTTTGGAACGGTAGACCAGCCCGGACTTTTTTTGCGTCTTAAAAGTGCTGTAGGTGGACTATCCAAACCGCGCAGGTACGCGGTACAATCGCAAAGAGGCCAGGTCGGTGGAATCATAGCCATATACGCGAGCAGGAATGGCGGGCTCGGCCAACCCGGTGCTTGCTGCGAGCAGCCGGCTTCGCCGTCTGTCGCTGAAGCACGATCACGTTATGCGGCGGTACCAGGATGGTCCTATCAAAGCAGGAGCTATTATGGCAGCCGAGACAGTTGACAATTCGGTCTCACCTGAAATTCAGAAGCTGATCCGTCGAGCTGTTCTGGCTCAGCAGAGACAGATGATCGCATTTGTGGTGGTAATGGCTTCAATCATTATCGCTGTTTTTACCTACCTCATACCACGTTCCTCGCGCAGTGCTCTGGAAGCCTCACTGGCTGAGGAGCTTCAGGTTAGAGCCTACCAAGTCGAGAAGCAGATGAACGAGCTTCATTCTGCTCAGGCAGAGCTCTCTAAATCACGAACTCGTTTACAGCAGAGCCTTGAGGAACTAAGCAGGCAAGCTCTTCGGACTGAAGGTCTACCTGCTGCCGCTGTAGCAACGGAGTTGGCATCTGCCCGACAAGGCGTTGATGAATTAAGAGAGACAGTCGGCCGCCTCGATTTGGTCTATGATGCTCTGCAAGTAGATACCGCCAAGGCACTTGCCATACCGATGATACGTAGAGACTTGGATCAGCTACGACAGGATATCCAAAGGACCGACAACCGAGTGACTGCATCGCTATCTGAAGTTCGCAAGGATTTCGGTGAAGACACTTCTCGTATATATGATTTAGGGAAATGGTTCCTAGGTGTGGTTCTTGGCGCGAGCTTGATTCCACTCCTGGAGCCGGTCTTCCGGCGCCGAAGAGAGGAAAGCAGCGAGCCGAAGGATAAGACAAAAGAGAAGCCCGCAAAGGAGGCCGCATAACCCGGCCGATCGAGCGGACGGCAAGCCGCCGCTCATCGGCAGAGGCGTGTGTGCCAGGCATGGCACAGAACTAGAGAGGTGAAAGACCTCTTGCCAGGTGTTCGCAGAGCCGAAGGCTAGGAGAAGGGCAAGGGCGTCACCGCGAGGTGGGGTCTGAAGGAAGCCCAATCCAAAACTGCGGGGCGA
>DASUNJ010000666.1:0-3067 GCA_036277235.1 Thermoanaerobaculia bacterium
GGATCTGGAGCTCGGGATTGGCCCTCACCTTGATCTTGTCAATGGTCTCCAGCAGGTCGTCCGTCCCTTCCAGGGCAAAGTAGCTGGCCTGGATCGGGATCAGTACGTGGGTCGCCGCGACCAGGGCGTTCACTGTGATGATGCCCAGGGTGGGAGGCGTGTCGATGATGACGTAGTCGTATTGTTCCTGGACGGACTGAAGCTCGTCCTTGAGGCGAAAATGACTGTCGAGCTCGCCGATGAGCTTGGCCTCGACCTTGGCGAGGGCGATCGTGGACGGCGCGATGGACAGGTTCTCGACCTTCTCGGCGGGCTGGATGATGTCGGAGAGATGGACGTGAGGCTCGGTCAGGGCTTCATAGACCGACTGCTTGAGCTCGTGAATGTCCAGGAAGGACATCGAGCTGTTGGCCTGCGGGTCCATGTCCACGACGAGGGTCCGGACGCCCTTGCTGGCCAGGGCGGCGGCGAGATTGATGGCGGTCGTGGTCTTCCCGACGCCGCCTTTTTGATTGGTGATCGCAATGATCATGAGCGACGGCAGTCTAGAAGAAGGGCCCTACCGGGTCAAGCAGGACCCCGGCCCATGTCGGCGCGCCGACAATGACGCTAAGTGTTGGAAATCGTGCTAGTTAGGACTTACATCGTCCATTTGCCGAGCTCTTCGGGGCTGATCTCTTCCAGCCACTTCTTGAGCCGCTCCTCGTCGCTCGCCTGGCCGACCAGCTCGGCTGCCTGGGCCTTGTCGAGGACGCCGCGGAGCACGTAGATCGGAGCGTCGGCCCGCAGAGCTAGGGCGATCGCGTCGCTAGGCCGGGCGTCGATGCCGACGCTGCGGCCGTCCTGCTGCACGTGGATGACGGCGAAGAACGTGCTCTCCTTGAGGTCGGAGATGACGATCTTCTCCACCCGCGCGCCGAGCTGCTCGAGCACGAGGCGCAGGAGGTCGTGGGTCATGGGACGAGGGGGCTCCACCCCCTCGATGCGGAGGGCGATGGCGTTGGCTTCGAAGACGCCGATCCAGATCGGCAGGAAGAGCTGGCTCTGGGTGTCGCGGAGAATGACAATGGGAACGTTGGACGAGGGGTCCAACATCAGACCTCGGATCTCGACTTTCAGTTCCTGGTTGGGGTCGCTCATGGACCTATTCTGAGGTCCACCCTTCAGGAGGTCAAGCAGAGACTAGGCGCTCGCCGACCAGGCTGTGGGCGAGGGCGGACTGGACCCGGACACGGGTCATCTGGCCGAGGACGGCCGGCTCGGAGCCACCCTGGAAGTGCACCATCCGGTGGCAGGAGGTCCGGCCCAACTGCGTGCCCGGCTGCTTGCCCCAGCCGGTCACGATGACCTCGTGCTCTTCCCCCACCAGGCTCTCGTTGATCTCCTTCTGGATCTCTTCCTGGAGACGGAAGAGCCGCTGCAGCCGCTCGGAGGCCAGTTCCGGATCGACCGCCCCTCCAAGGCGCGGCGCCGCCGTTCCCGGACGTGGGGAGTACTTGAAGGCGTAGAGGGCCGAGAACCGCACCTCGCGGAGCAGGTCGAGGGTCTGCTCGAAGTCGTCGCCGGTCTCGCCCGGGAACCCTACGATGATGTCGGTCGAGAGAGCGAGGGCGGGGCGGGCGGCGCGGAGCTGACGGACGAGATCCAGATACTCTTCGCGCGTGTAGCCGCGGCCCATGCGGCGGAGCACCGTGTCCGAGCCCGACTGCACGGGCAGGTGCAGGTAGGGACAGATGTTCGCGTGTCGGCCGACCTGCTCCACCATGCGGGGCGTGAAGTCGCGGGGATAGGAGGTCACGAACCGGAGCCGCCGGAGGCCGGGCAGCGAGGCCACGGCGTCCAGCAGATCGGCGAAGTCATCGTCTCCATGGCGCCAGTGGTTCACGGTCTGCCCGAGCAGCTCGATCTCCAGGAAGCCGTACTCCAGGAGGTGCGCCACCTCTCGCAGGATGTCCGCCATGGGCCGGCTCTGCTCAGGGCCGCGGGTCTGGGGGACGATGCAGAAGGTGCAGTTCTTGTTGCACCCCTCGATGATGGTCACCATCCCCTTGTACTCGCCGTGCCGGGAGACCGCATCGATGTCGTAGCTCCGGTTCTCCGGAAAGCCCGTGGCCACCACCCTCTCGCCCGCGCGGCGCTTCGCCACGACTTCATTCAGCTCCCCTACCCTGCCCGGTCCGAGCACGAAATCGAGGTCCGGCACGCGGGCGAGCGCCTTCTCCCCTTCCTGCTGGGCCACGCAGCCGCAGAGGCCGATGAGGAGATCCTGGCGGTCCCGCTTGAAAAGCCGGTACTCGCCCAGCCGCGAGTAGACTTTCTGCTCGGCCTTGTCGCGCACGCTGCAGGAGTTGAGCAGGATGACGTCCGCATCCTCTGCGTGGAGCGTGGGCAGCACGCCCTGCTGCATGAGCTGGCCGAGCATGCGCTGGCTGTCCAGCTCGTTCATCTGGCAGCCCCAGGTCTCGATGAAGACGCGGCGTGGACGTGTCATCCCGGAGGTTCCACCTTCGGCGGGTCGATAACCTTGTGCTCTTCCAATGCCTCAGACTCGGCTTCTTCCTCGGGCTCCTCGTCGACCCCTTCGCGCAGCCAGCCCGGCAGGGCTCCGGCAATCCGGCCTTCTTCCAGCAGCTCCGCCAGCTCGGTCTTGGCAGTCGCGGCCTCGGCCCGGGCCTCTTCCAACCGGTCGAGAACGCGGTCCCATTCCGGCTTGACCTGGCCGTTGCGCACGTAGGGATCGTTCTCGGCGTAGAAGCGCCGGCGCCATCCGGCCGCGCTCTGCTCCAGCTCCTGGACGTCGTCCGCGGCCTTGCGCCAGCGCAGGCGGACCTCCAGGGAGCGGCTCCGCCAATACTGCTCGTCGCGGATCGGCGCCTTGTCCGCCTCCGCCACTTCCTCTGTCTTCTTGCCGGGAACGGCGACCGTGATCTGCCCCTTGGCAGCGTACTGCTTGATGTTCTTGTCCGTGATCACGTGCGCGGGCGGCGCGGCATGGGCTCGCTGCTCGCGCGCGTCCCGGGCCGACTCGGCAAGGCTCTTGCCGGAGCTGCCCTTCTCGCCTCCGGAA
>DASUNJ010000667.1:0-24692 GCA_036277235.1 Thermoanaerobaculia bacterium
ATCGCGAAGCGCCACGGCACCAGCGTGGACCGGCTCAAGCGCGCGAACGGCATGAGCTCCTCGCGGCTGAAGCCGGGGATGGTGCTGGACATCCCCGCGCGCTAGGAAACCACCCGATACGCCTGAATCTTCTGCTGGAGCCCCTTGAGCTGGAACTCGCCGAGGGGCTCGGTGGCGATGGCCCCGTCGAGCAGCCGGTGGGTTTCCGGACCCAGCACCACGTCCCCCGGGCGCGCCACGCCTGATTCCAGGCGCGCCGCCACGTTCACCGTGTTGCCCAGCACCGTGTAGTCCACCCGCCGGGCGCTGCCGATGTCGCCCACCACCACCAGGCCGCTGTTGAGGGCCACCCGCGCATTGAAGCCGGGCAGCCCCTGGACCGCGCGCTCCCGGTTCCAGGCCGCCAGGTCGCGCTGGATCTCCACCGCGGCCCGAGTCGCGCGCTCGGCATGGTCGCCCTGCGCCACGGGCGCGCCGAAGAAAGCCATCACGCAATCGCCGATGAACTTGTCCAGCGTGCCGCCGGCCCGGAAGATGGCCTCGACCGCCAGGTTGAGGAAGGCATCCAGGGACTCCGCCACCTCCTCGGGCGTGGAGCTCTCCGCGAAGGAGGTGAAGCCCACGAGGTCGGCGAAGAGCACCGTGGCCTGGGTGAGCTTGAGGCGCCGCATGCCGTCTTCCGCCCCCTGCTTCAACACCTCCTCGATCACTGCCGGCGAGTGGTAGCGCTCCAGCCGGGAGCGCATGGCCTTCTCGTGCTCCGCCTGCCGTGCCCAGCGGATGCGCTCGACCGCCACGGCCGCGAAGTTGGCCAGGGTCGCGAGGAAGTCCAGGTCGTGCTCGTCGAAGGCCCCGACCTGAAAGGGCGAGTCCACCTGGATGACGCCGATGATCTTTTCGCCCGCCCAGAGGGGCGCGCACATGGCCGCGCGGATCTGGTGCATCCGGATCGACTCGCCGCCGGAAAGCCGCTGGTCCGACTGCGCGTCGAAGGTCACCAGCGCGACCCGCTCCTTCATCACCGCCCGCAGCATGGTGCGCGACACCGGGATCTCGCCGGACGGCCGGCGCTCCGCCCGGTCCTTGATCCGCATCAGCTCGCACTCCAGCTCGCCGGCTCCGTCATCCAGGAGGATGAAGCCGCGGTCGACCGGCAGCGACGCGAACGAGATGTCGAGCACCTTCTGGAAGACCTCGTCGACCGCCTCGGCGGTGATCAGGAAGCGGGCGAGCCGGGCCAGGTGGCCGAACCGGCGGTCGGCGTCGCTCTGCTCCCGGGTCGTCTCCTCGGCGCGCGCCGGCTTTGGGCCCAAGCCATAGGCCGCCGCGAGCTCGGCCAGCGGCCGCACGATCGTCGCGTTGGTCAGGATCGGCCCGGTGTCGTCTTTCAACGGCAAGGTCTGGCGGATGTCCCGCGGCTCGAAGCTCTCCAGGTGGAGGTCGAAGACCCCGATCCCCAGCCGGTCTCCCGGCTGGAGCGGCGCCCGCTGGACGGGAGCGCGGTTGACCTCGACGCCGTTCGTGCTCTTCAGGTCCTGGACGTACCAGGAGCCGTTCTCGCGGCTCAGCTCGGCGTGGTAGCGCGACACGGACACGTCCGAGAGCACGACGTCGTTGTCGCTCCCGCGGCCCAGCCGCACTTTGGATGCGGTCAGGGGAAAGACGTGGTCCTCGCCCTCGAGGACGTAGCGCAGACGCAACATGGGGAAAACCCTGGAGGAATTCTACACGGGCTCGGCGATGGAGCGAAGGACCTCTTCCCCGCCCTCCGGCGTGAACCGTCCGCTCTCATAGAGGGAGCGGAACGCCGCCACCACGTCCGGGCAGAGCTGCGTGCCGGCCGACGAGACGATCTCGTGGCAGGCTCTCGCGGGCGGCAGGCCCTCCCGGTAGGGACGGCTCGTGGTCATCGCGTCATAGGTGTCCGCCACGGCGATGATGCGGCCCACCAGCGGAAGCTGGTCCCCGGCAAGGCCATCGGGATAACCCCTGCCGTCCATGCGCTCGTGATGGTTGCGGACTCCCTGGAGCACGGCCGGGTTCAAGAGATGGGAGACGATCGCGGCGCCGTCGATCGGATGGCGCTTCATGATCTCGAACTCCTCACGGTCCAGCGGCGACGGCTTGCTCAGGATGCGGTCCGGGGTGGCGATCTTGCCGATGTCGTGCAGGGTCGAGGCGAGCCAGAGGTCCTTCAGATCGCCGCGGCTCAGCTCCATCTCGGCGCCGAGCAGCATCGAGTAGGCCACGACCCGGCGCACATGCCCGCCGGTATAGGGATCGCGTTTGTCCAGGGTCTCGGCGAGCGCCGTGACCATGCTGAAGAACTGGCGCTGCTGGGCGGTATGGAGCCGGGCGTTCTGGAGCGGATGGGCGAGGATACCCGCGAAGAGGCTCATGCGCCGCAGGTCGCCCTCGGTGAAATGGTCCCTCTCCACCGGGTTGAGGAGCTGCATGACGCCGATGACCCGCCCCTCGGCCACCAGCGGCACGGTCAGGATTGCTCGTGTTTGGAAAACTGCCGAGTCGCCGCGCCAGCGCGGATCGGAAGCGACATCGTTCACCATTTCGGCGATGCCCGTGCGGGCGACGCTGCCGACGATCCCCTGCCCCATCGGCACGCGCAGGTTGCGGATCGCGCCCGCGGCCTTGCCGCGCACCACCCGGAAGAACAGCTCCTGGCGCTCCTCATCCAGCTCCCAGACGGAGCCGGTCTCCGCGCGGCAGACCGACTCGGCATTCTCCAGGGCACGCTCCAGCACCGTCTCGACGTCGAGCGTGCCGGCGAGCCGGCCGCCGATCTCGAAAAGGTTCTCGTACTCCCCCAGCCGGCGGACCAGATCGGCGAAGGAGTAGCTGCCTGTCTGCCCGTCCGCGATATTCGCGGTCTTGGCGATCATGGCGTCGGCGTCCCCTCTTGACTCGTCCTGTGGATCGAAGATCGTCCTCATTATGCACTCTACGCAGGTCCGAGCGTGAGCACGCCATGCTCACGAAGTGAGCGTTTCCAGGTCCTTTTGCAGATCCTCGACGGTCCGGTAGCGCGCCTCGGGGTCCTTCTCCAGGCAGCGGAGGATGGTCGCTTCGAGCTTCGGCGGGATCTCCGGCCAGTGGGACCGGGGCGGGGGCGCGGGATCGCGCAGGTGCTTCATCATGATCTCGACCGCGCTCGAGCCATTGAATGGCAGCTCGCCGGTGAAGATCTCGTAAAGCACCACGCCCGTGGAGTAGATGTCCGCGCGCGCGTCCACCTCCTGGCCTTCGAGCTGCTCGGGGGAGAGATAGAGCGGCGTGCCGACGATGAAGCCCGCCTCGGTCTGCCCTGCCTCCATGCGTTTGATCGGCCGGGCGATGCCGAAGTCCATGAGCTTGGCGTTGCCCGTGGGCTCCAGGATCAGGTTCTCGGGCTTGATGTCGCGGTGCATGACCCCCTGGGCGTGCGCGGCGCCGAGACCGGCGCAGAGCTGCTTGGCCAGGCGCAGCCCGGCCGAGAAGGGCAGCCGGTGGGTCTGGTCCAGCAGATAGCGCAGGGTCACGCCGCGCACGTACTCCATGGAGATGTAGGGCATGCCGCCGATCTCGCCGAAGTCGTGCGTGCGCAGCACGTTGGGGTGGGTGATCTTGCGCGCCAGCTTGATCTCGGCCTTGAGCCGCTCCAGGTTTCCGGGATCGCCCAGCAGCTCCTTCCTGAGCATCTTCAAGGCGACCAGGTCGTCAAGCTCGCGGTCGCGCGCCTTGTAGACGACGCCCATGCCGCCGGAGCCGAGCACGGCCAGGATCTCGAAGCGCTGCCCCATGAGCGCGCCCGGCGAGATGCCGGACAGGGTATCGACGCCGGTGCCCGCAGTGCCCGCAGCGCCCGCGGGGATGACGGAGCCGCCGGGCCCGCCCAGGCCGATCCCCCGCTCGCTCGTCAGCCGGGAGGCCATCTGACCGCTCACCACGTACAGCGGCTGCGGGGAGAGCAGGCCGCGGCGCTCGGCCAGGCGGTAGCCGGCCTGCTCGAACGGCTCGCGCAGCTCTTCGTGCACGTCGCGGGAGAGCAGCAGCTCGCCCGGAGTGGCCTCGCGCAGCAGGCTCTCGATCTGTTGCACGGGCAGGCCGACGACGCCGCGCTCCATCTGCTCGCCGTAGGAGACGGGGCCGGTAACCGTCCGGCCGGAGGCCAGGGCGACGACCGGCGTGTCCGTCTCCTCGTTCGATTGATCCCCCATATTGCCAAGGATCTGCGCCGCCGCGGCCAGGGCCCGCGTTCCGCGGCTCGCGCCGTCGAAGCGGGCCAGAACCCGGTGCCCGATGACCCCCTCGACGTGCCCGCGGTTGGCGGATATCGCGTTCGAGATGCGCTTGAGGTCGATGGCCAGGAGGTCGAGCGTGGCCTGGGGGCCGGCGCCGTTCACGGGACGGGCGAAGCGCCGCAGCTCGATGCCCATGAGGAGGAGCTCGCGGGTCTGCGGCGTGCCCACCGCGGCTTTGCCCTGGGAGGGCTCGGGCAGGTTGCGCGACAGCTCGGTGACGTAGGTCGCCATGTCGCGCTTCTCGCGCAGGTCGGCGAGCAGCTCGTCGAAGGCGCCCGCGAGCTGCCCCACCTCATCCCCACGCTCCGAGGAGATCCGCTGATCGTAATTCCCCTGCCGCGCCGCCTCGGCGGCGGCGGCAAGCTGCTTGACCGGCTGCAGGGTGCGCTTCACCAGGTAATAGGAAAGGCCACCGGCGAGCAGGGCCGAAAACAGCCCGGCGGCAATCAGCACGATCTGGATCTCGCGGTAGGCGGCGAGACCCTGTCCCATGGAGGCGAGGGCGATGGTCGCGCCCACCGGCTTGCCCGCGGCGTCCATGAGCGGCGACTGGAAGGCCAGCCAGGACTCGCCGTCCAAGGTCAGCTCGGTGCGCGGCACGGCTTCGCCCTCGCGCATGGCCTTTCCCATGCCCTTCTCGCCGGAGCGCAGAGCCGCGGCCAGGCTGCGGGCCGTGGTCGGAGACAGGGTCGTGGCCACGACCCGCGGCTCTTTGCCCAGGGTGACGAAGGCGAGCTGCGAGCCGCTGACCTCGTTGACCTGGTTCGCTGCGGCATCGTCGATGGCGAAGCCGGTGATCAGGTAGCCGTAGAGCTCGAACGCCTTGGTCACGGGGACCGCCACGGCATAGTAGAGACGGTCGCCCTCCTGCCAGATCCCCGAACCCTCGAAGTCCTCGACAGCCTTGGCCACCAGAGGCCGCTGCGAGAGGTCCTCTCCGGTAGCGTTGGGGTTGTCCGTGCGGACGATGACGTGCCCGCTGGGGTTGAGCAGAATGGCAAAATCGAAGCCGAGGCGCGCCTGCCCCTCGCCGAGCTGATCCAGCGCAGAAGCAACGTCGACGGTTCCTGCCGTCTCACCCAGGTAGGCGGCCACCTCCGGATCGCCGGCGAAGATGCCGGAGATCAGGCTGAGCTGCTGGAAGCGTTGCGCTTGCACCAGGCTCTGGACCGCCGCGCTGCTCTTGAGCGCCCGGTCGGCCTCGGCCTGCGCGGTGCTCCGCACGCGCAGCGAGGTCAGCACCACCGCGGTCCCTACCGAGAGGAGGATCAGCAGGCTGGTGACCAGGAAGACCCGGGTGCCCAGCGACAGGCCGGCGCGGCGGCTAGCGTTGGTTGTAGTTGTCACGGGTCGAGTAGGCCTTGCCGGTCTTGTTGAGGTGGGGCGGGATGCGCGGCCGCACGATCTCCAGCCGCGGCGCGAGCGGTTCCGCCCGCGGCACCTGGACATCCATGCCCGCCGGCTCCGCCTGCTCGTGCCAGACGGTCAGGCGCCCAGGCCCCCTGGGCAGCCCGGTCAGCACGAAACGGCCCTCGGCATCGGGAGTGGCCACGTAGGGTGATTGCAGCACCAGGATGTATCCGACCATGGAGTGGTGGACGTTGCAGAACACCCGCACCAGGCCCGGCCGGTCGAACTTCTGCTCCTTGCCCTTGCCCCGGCGGTAGAGGCCGAGATCGAAGGAGTTCTCTCCGGATACGGAGAAGACGTTGTGGAGGATGACGTCCTCGTTCGGGAAGCGCACCCGGCTGCCCACGGGGATGGTGAGGGTCCGCGGCTCGAATTGCTTGCCGCGGGTGGTCATGACGAAAGTCGACGGCGAAGCGGGCTTGGGTGCGGCCGGTTCGAACCAGACTAGCGCCTGCCGCACGTCGCTCCCCCCGGCCGGCCCCTTGCCCCCCTTGCCCACGAGCTGGAGCCGGCCGCGAAGCTCCTCGGCCGCGGCAGGCAGCGCAAGGAGGAGCATCAGGACCGGGACCAGCCGCCGCATGGCTACACCCTCCAGCGGAACGTGGTCAGGAATTCGTTGTTGTCCCTCTTCGCCCCATTGCCCAGGATGAACTCGTGATCGGCGTACTCGACCGTCAGGTCGGCGCCGGGGATGATCCCCACGCGCAGGCCGGCGTCCAGCTTCTTCCAATCCCAGGCGAGGCTCGGGGCCGGGGTGTTCGGGTGGTTGCGAAAGTCGTTGTCCAGCTCGGAGTAGCGCGCCGCCGGGGCTACGAAGGTGAAGAGCTGGCGGTCGCCGATGCTCAGCCAGAGCGGCAGCTCGAAGCGCCAGGCGACCTCGGCCTCCAGGCCGGTGCGCGGCAGGCCCGCGATCTCCTGGTCCACGAACTGGCCGAAGAACGACAGGCCGCCGAAGTAGACCCAGACGTTGGCGCCGGCCTCCCGCTTCTCGTCCCCGCGCAGGGCGGGGAACGGCGTCGCGTTGCCCGGACCGTTCAAAAGGTCGAGGTCGCCGCCGTAGAACGTCCCTTCCAGCTCGACGGTTTCGGCCAGATTGCGCCGATAGCCCCAGGCCAGGAAGTCCACGCCGTTGACGCCCCCTTCATCGGCGAAACGCACGCCCACGCCGCCCCCGAGCTCGAGATCGCCGTCCACGTCGAGGTCTTCCACCTCGGCGTCGTAGAGGATGACGATGCCGCTCTTGAGCTCCGGGTCCGGGAAGGGCTGGCGCATCGCGGGCGTGCCGTTGTCGCCAGCCAGGGCGTTGGGGTCGCGGAGAAAGACGGGGTTGCCCTGGGTGGCCGTGGCCTTTACATAGACGTGGCGGCCGAGGTTGAGGCCCAGCTCGGCGCCGGTGTCCTCGAAACGGTTGAAGGCGGCGGAGACCAGGCCGTAGCTCTCCAGGTGGCGGTCGTCCTGGCGCTCGAGCTTCGGCATCTTGCCGATCTTCAGATAGGCGCCGCCGCGCGGCGCCAGGGTCGCGGGCGCGGGCTCGATGCCGAAGCGCACCCATGCCTCGTCCACGTCGGTCTTCCCGTCGGACGACGTGGGATTGCGGTCGTAGAGATCGATGAAATCGATCTTGCCGTGCGCGGCCAGCCCGTCCCCCCAGGTCGCATCGACCAGGAGCGTGACGGTCGAGATCTCCAGGTGGGAGCCGGCGTTGACCGTCTCCTCGAAGCCCTGGCTCTGGTCCCGCGGCAGCATGATGGGATCGAACCGGAAAGGGACGGCGAATCGGTTGAGGTCGCTGTCGCGGTAGTGCGCCTTGGCCTCGAAGGCGAATTCGAGCTTCGGCTTCAGAGACGGCTCCTCTTCCTCAGGAGCCTCCTCCTGAGCCCGCAGCGGAACCCCCAGGCACAGCATTACCAGGACCGCACACCCCCACCGATAGGTCATCCCTGTCTCCTGAAAAGCCCTACGAAGCTGGGCTTAGCTTAGATGCATCAGGGGCTGAGGTAAAGGGAGGGAAGCGTAAAAGGACCAAAAGGACCCAAAGGACGAAAAGGACCCGTCCGGCGTCTTTCAGGTCCTTCAAGTCCTTTACGTCCTTCAGATCGTCACGCGGCGCCGGCGGTCGCGAATCAGCTTGGCCGCGTACACGGCCCCGGCCACCCACAACGGCACGGTGAGGAAGCCGAACTGTACCCGGCGGTTCAGCAGCCCCTTCACGTTGTTCTTCAGCTTGTACTTGGCCATGACATCCTCCTGTTCAGCCCCCAGGAGGTTGCAAGGGGGGTGCCACCCGCTTGTGGCACAATCCCATCCCTGAACCTTGCAGGTTATGAAAAAAGGAGGAGGGAACGATGATCTCTTCGGAAGAGTTCCGCTTGGCCTTGCGCCACTTCCCCGCCGGCGTCACGATCGTGACGATCAAGGCGGGCGATCAGAGACACGGCCTGACCGTCTCGGCCTTCGCCTCGGTTTCGGCCGAGCCCCCGATGATCATGGTCATCATCGAGAACCGCCACATGGCCTATTCCATGCTCCAGGAGCCGGACGCCGTCTTCGCGGTGAACATCCTGGGCGAGGAGCAGTCCGAGCTGTCGAACCGCTTCGCCTGGGTCAAGGACGAGGACCGCTTTGCGCAAGGCGACTGGGGCACGGCGCACACCGGCGCGCCGATCCTCCAGGATGCGCTCGCCTGGCTGGACTGCACCATCCACGCGCGCTACCCCGCGGGCTCCCACACCATCTACGTCGGGACCGTCGAGGCGAGCAACGTGCCCAAGAACGAGGCGCCGCCGCTGATCTATTGGAACCGCGGCTATCGCAAGCTGCACCTACACGAAAAGGAAGGCTAGCGCTCCCGGGCAATCGCGGCGGAGACGCCGTAGAAGCCGATCAGGATGATGACGCCCACGGCGCCGCAGCCGAGCCAGAGGGTCTTCGCGCCCCAGTTCTGATACACCCAGGTGCCCACGATCGGGGCGAAGACCCAGGCGCCCTCGAACGAGAGCGTGTACAGGCCCATGTATTCACCGCGGTTGGACTCGTCCGACCGGTTCGCGACCGCCCCCGCTGACAACGGAAAGGCGAGCATCTCCCCGATCGTCCAGATCACGACCGTGAACGCAGCATAGGCGAACCCGATCCCGAACGGGAGCAGCGCCATGCCCAGGCCGAAGAGCAGGCCTCCGATCCCCACCAGCTTCAGCGGGTCCCGGCTCCCCACCCGGTGTACCAGCACCATCTCGAACAGCACGATGATGATGGTGTTGACGGCCATGACCAGGCCGATGCGCCCCTCGTGGAAGCCATAGAGGTCGCGCAGCGTCAAAGGGAAGGTGCTCGCCATCTGGAAGGTGATCAGGGCCAGCAGGAAGAAGAGCCCCATCATCACCAGGAACGGCCGATCCCGCCACGGGGAGCGCCCGCGCTCCGCGACGGCCGCCGCCTCGACGGGCTTGCGGTCCTCCGCGTGGAAGGCGACGAAGAGAACCGCGGCGGCGAACAGGCTGGTGACGCCGTCCACGATGAACAACCAGTCGTAATCGATCATCGCCAGGAAGCCGCCGATGGTCGGCCCCAGGGACATCCCCAGGTTGACGGCCAGGCGGTTGAGCGCGAAGGCCCGGGTACGCAGCTCCGGCGGGCTGGCGGTGGCGACCGCCGCGCCGTTGGCCGGGCGGAACCCCTCCCCCACGACCGCGAGAAGGAAGATGGTCACCAGGATGGCGGGCCGGGCGTCGAGCCGGCCGAGCACGAGAAAGCCGACGCCGGCGAGCGCCAGGCTGCCCACCATCACGCGCCGCGGCGACATGCGGTCGCAGAGCCAGCCGCCGAGATACGAGCCGAGCACACCGCCCAGGCCGTAGACCCCCAGAGCCTTGCCCGCGTCCGTGGGCTCGAAGCCCTGCTTCTGGGTGAGATAGAGGATCAGGAACGGCAGCACCATCGTGCCGCTGCGGTTGACCAGCGTGGTCAACGCCAGCAGCCAGACGGAGCGGTTGAGGCCCGAGAAAGCCTCGCGGTAGGCGGCCAGGATGGAGCGGAACATGATGAAGCGCTAGTCTATGCCAGGGAGGAACGGACTCTGAGGCTCGCTCTCCTCATTCTTTTCGCTGTCCTTCATGGAGCGGGCGCCGCGCGCGCCCTCCCACCGGACGCCGACGCCTGGATCCGGCTGGAGTCGGAGAACTTCACCCTGTTCAGCAACGCCGGGGACCGTCCTACCCGCCGTCTGGCCGCCGACCTCGAGCGGCTGCGCGCCACGCTGGCCCAGCTCGATCCGGACCTCAGGCTCTCATCCCCCCCGAGCCCGAGCCCGACCTTCCTCTTCGTATTCAAGGACGGCGGCGCCCTCGCCCCCTACCGCCTGGTCTTCGAGGGCAAGCCGGTGGACGTGGGCGGCTACTTCCTCGCCCGGCCCGAAGCCAATTACGTGGCGATCAACGCCGACCCGCGGGGGGATGCGCGCTCGATCGTCTACCACGAGTACCTCCACTACGTGCTGCGCAACAACTACCCGGGTCTTCCCCTTTGGCTCCATGAGGGTTTGGCCCAGCTCTACAGCACGTTTGACACGAAGGATACCGAGGCGCGCATCGGCCGGCCGATCGCGGACCACGCGCGCTGGCTCCAGAGCAACCCGCTCCTCCCCGTCGCCGAGCTGTTCGCGCTCGACGTCCACTCCAGGGACTACCACGAGGGCGAGCGGCGCAGCGTCTTCTACGCCCAGACCTGGGTCCTCGCCCACTACCTCCTCGTGGGCAACCCCGGCCGCCGGGACCTCACGCTGCGTTATTTGCGGACCCTCGCCCGCGGCGAGCCGGCCGAGGAAACCTTCCGGGCGGCGTTCGGAGGGGATCTGGACGCGGACCTGAGCGCCTATGCCCGGCGCGGCGGCTTCGCCTACCTCCAGGCTCCGGCCGGCGCTTCGGAGACCGGCTTCCGCGTGGCGCTCCTCCCGCGGGCCGACCTGCTCGCCCGGCTCGGCCTCCTTTTGTCGTTCCTCGACCCCTCGCGAAAGGCTGATGCGGAGGAGCACCTGAAGGCCGCATTGGCCGCGAATCCGGAGCACGGCGCGGCGCTGGCCGGCCTGGGCCTCCTGAGCCGGAGGGAAGAAGCGGGCTCCTGGCTGGAGCGCGCCGCCAGGGCGGCCCCGGACGACTTCCTCATCCAGTACCACTACGGATTGAACCGGCTGGAGCTCGAACCGGACCGCGCGGCCCTGCGCCAGGCCGCCGAAGCCTTCCGGCGAGCCGTGGCGCTGCGCCCCGACTTCGGCGATGCCTGGGCGCGCCTTGGCTACGCCCTCTCTTTCGAGACGCCGCTCCCGCCCGAAGCGGAGCGCGCCCTCGAGACGGCTCATCGCCTGCGGCCCTCGGATACGGGCACGGCCTACAACCTGATGCTGATCCAGTTGCGAAACGGCAAGGCGAAGGAAGCCGAGGCGCTGATCGACCGGGTCATCGCGGTCGAGGGAGGGCCCGCCGAGGCGGAGCGTGCCCGGTCCGCTTGGATCGAGGAGCTCCGCAGCGTGTCGGAGCGCCAGCTCGAGAAGGGGGACCTGGAGGGTGCGCTGCCGCTGCTGGAGGAGCTCGTTTCCAAAGCGGCCGGCGAGCAGCGGGATGCACTGCAGAGGCGCCTGAACGAAGTCCGCGAGGTCCACGCCTACAACCGCTTCGGAGAGCGCTACGACGAGGCCGTCCGGCTCGCCGAAGAGAACAAATGGGACGAGGCCATCCAACTCCTCGAAGACCTCGCCGCCAACGCTCCCACCCCCGGCCAGGCCACCCAGGCCAAACGGCTGCTCGAAGAGATCCGGCAGATCCGCCGGAAGTAGCGAGAGCGACTGGGCTGTGAATCGGCCATTCCTAAGACAGCTCGGGCTGAGGCCAGAGCCAATCGCCGATCAGCTTCTCGACGGGCAGGGCATAGGCGTGGCGGCGCAGGCGCCAGCGGGCGAAACGCCGGACCGGACGGCTCCAGGGGCTCCCTGGAGCCCAGGCGATGCGCTGGTAGAACTTGAAGCGCTCGACCCGGCGGCGGACCTCGGCGCTCACCCAAGGACCCGAGGAGCCGATGAAGTCGAAGCGCGACCACTCATCCAGGGTGCTCGGGAGCGCGTAGCCGTCACGCACGGCGTCGTCGGTCAGCGGCGATCCCGGATAGGGCTTGAAATAGAAGAATGGCGTCTCGAACCCCGGCGACATCGCGCGAAGCCTCCGGGCCACGTCCAGCGACGCCTGCACGCTCTCCCCGCTCTCGCCGGGGAAACCCACGATGAACGGGAAGATCACGTGCACGCCGTGACGCAGGCACTTCTCGGCGCTGGCGAAGACCTGCTCCAGCTTGATGTCCTTGCGAATGCGGTCCATCGTCTCCTGGGATCCCGACTCCACTCCGACGATCACCCGCCGCAGCCCGGAGCGCCGGCACCGGGCCATCGCCTCTTCCGGCAGGCGCGCGCCCTGATCGGCGCGCATCGTGGCCGCCCAGGTGATCGGCAGCCCCCGGCGGAGGAACTCCTCCGCGATCGCCTCGACGCGCGGGGCATAGGTGAAGTAGGTCTCGTCCTGGAACGACAGGTCACCGAACCGGTAGCGGCGCCAGAGCGCCTCGATTTCGGTTCCCACCCGCTCGGGCGACAAACCCACCCACTTGCGGCCATAGACGAAGGGATCGGCGCAGAAGGCGCAGCGGAAGGCGCACCCCTGCGAGGAGATGTAGTCGAGCTGCCGCCGGCCCTTGAGCTCGAAGTAGCGCTCCATCGGCAGCAGCCCGTAGTCGTGGGGGCGCAGCCCTTCGACCGGCTGGAGAGCGCGCGACGGATTCTGGCGGGCCTCGCCGTCCGGCCCGCGGTAACAGCAGCCGGCGCACCCCTCCAGGTCCTGCGCCCGCTCCCCGGCGGCCAGCCGATCGCAGATCTCCTGGAAGGTCACTTCCCCCTGCGCCTGGACCGTGACGTCCACGGCGGGCTCCTCCAGGCACTCGGGGCCAAACATCGACGGGTGCCAGCCGCCCCAGACCACGGGCAGGTCCGGCCGGAACGCCTTGGCGGCGCGGGTGACCCGCACCGCGTCCGCAATGGGCGCGCCGGTCAGCACCGTGATCCCCAGGCAGAGGGCGCCATCGAGATGGGCCCGGACCGCCGCCAAAGGGTCCGGCTCCAGCCGGCCATCGACCGCCACCACCTCGTAGCGCTCCGGGTCGAGATGCGAGCCGACCGCCACGAGGGCCAGCGGCAGCGTGTAGAAGACCGCAGCCGGATTGTAGAGGACGACCTTTTGCCGTTTCATGCCAGTTGGTAGTCTTCCCCGATCCGCTCTCGTGCGGTTTCTACACTACGCCCAGCCCAGGGTGGGCGCAAGGGAGTGATCCTCTGAAGCAGGCCCCCTACGAAGGGTCGCGGGTCAGCATCCAGACGTCGCTCTTCTCGCCGGTTTCGCTGACGTAGAGGATCCTGCTGCCGTCGCGCGACGGGCTGAGCATCGCGCTCCACGGCGAGGGGGTGGTCACCGGCCGCGGCTCGCCCCGCACGCGGCCGGAAGCCTCGTCGATCCGCAGCCGCCACAGATTCATGCTGCCGCTGCGGTCGCTCGCGAAGTAGAGATGGGCACCGTCGGCGGACCAGACCGGGTTCCACATCAGGGAGGCGTCGACGATCGCGCGCACCGGCTCCCCTCCCGAAGCGGACGCGGTCGAGATGGCCGGCTTCCCCCCTCGCACCGGCACGCCCCAGTAGGCGATACGGCTGCCGTCCGGCGACCAGCTCGGCTGCGCGGCGTCCTCCTCGACGACCCGCCGCAGCCCGCCGGTGTCGAGGTCCACGATCCAGAGCTGGCTGACCGAGGACCGCGCCGCCGGGTGCGAGATCTCCGCGGTGGCGAACACGATCCTCTTGCCGTCGGGCGACCAGGAGGGGTTGAAGCCGAAATCGGTCAGGCGCCGGACTGACTCGCCGGTCGCCCCCATCACGAAGAGCCCGCCGCCGTCGCGCCCGGACCGGAAGGCGATTAGCTCTCCGTCGGGCGAGAAGGCGGGCTGGGTGTCCTCCCAGGGCGTGTCCGGCGTCAGGTTGATCGGGTTGCCGCCGCCGATCCGCTGCAGGTGGATGTCGGAGCTCCCCCCCGAGACTTTGGCGTAGGCGAAGAAGTTGCCGTCCGGCGACAGGCTCGGGAAGAGCTCCCGGCCTTCCTGGTCCGTAATGCGGGAGTAGGTGGCGAAGAGGGCCGACGAGCGCTCCTCGCCGTCCCACCGCAGCCAGTACCCGGCCGCGATGGCCAGGACGACCAGGGTCAAGGCGGCCCCCGCCCACAGGCGCAGGGCGCGGCGCGCGACCGGCACGAGCTCGCCGGTCGCCGTCGAGGTGCCGGAGGCGGCGGTCCCCAGCAGCACGCGCACGTCCGAGAGCGCGGCCTCGGCCGAGGCATACCGTTGCTGCCTGTCCCTGGCGAGCAGGCGCCGGAGGATGCCTTCCACCTCGGACGGCGCATCCGGGCGCAGGTGGCGCAAGGGGGCGGGCTCGGCGGGCTTGGCGATATTGGCGGCATTGGCTTCGCAGGCCGGGCGGACCCCGGTGAGCATCTCGTAGAGGACCACGCCGAGCGACCAGAGGTCGGTGCGCGCGTCGACCTCCTCCCCCCGGGACTGCTCGGGAGACATGTAGGCGGGAGTACCGATGCGGGCGCCCGTCTGGGTCAGGCCGGCCGCGACGCCGGCCAGCTTGGCGATCCCGAAGTCCAGGATTTTGACCACGCCGTCGGCAGTGATCATCAGGTTGGCCGGCTTGACGTCCCGGTGCACGATGCCGTGGCGATGGGCCTTGGCGAGGCCCTTGAGCACCTGCAAAGCGATGTCGAGCGCCTCGGCGACCGGCAGCGGCCCGTTCGCGTCGATCTTCCGCCGCAGGGTCTCGCCGTCGTAGCAGGGCATGGCAATGAAGAGCTGGCTCATGCCCGCCTCCCCCACCTCGTAGACCGTGCACAGGTTGGGATGGTCGAGAGTCGAGGCGGCGCGGGCCTCCTGCAGGAAGCGCGCCTTGGCCGCGGGATCGCGCGTCAGGTCGGGCGGCAGGAGCTTGATCGCCACGCTCCGGCCCAGGCGCCTGTCCTCGGCCTTGTACACCACGCCCATCCCGCCCCCGCCCAGCAGCTCGCCGATCCGGTAGGGGCCGAAGTCGCGCTGGGCCTCCAGGGTCTGCACGTTCCCGGTCCGCAACACGCCGAGGAGGTCGGATCTCATCTCCCGGACGCTCGAATAACGGTCCGCAGGCCGGAAGGCCAGCGCCCGGGTCACGACCGCCTGCAGGCCGGGAGGGACTCCCTCGCACAGCTCGGCAATCGGCACAGGCGGCGCCGGCGGGGCCGCGCCGGATATCGCGCCCCAAAGGGGCCCCTCGGGGAACGCCGGCCGGCCCGTCACCATCTCGTACAGGATCGCGCCCAGACCCCAGACGTCCGACCGGGCGTCCGCATCCGCGCCGCGGACCTGCTCGGGAGAGCGATAGCGCGAAGGCATCTCGGCTCCGCCGGCGCCCGAGACCAGGGTCCTCTCGTCGAGCCATCCCAGGCCGAAATCGGTGATCCAGACCCGGCCGTTCCCCGAGACGAGCACGTCCGTCGGCTTGAGCGTGCGATGGACGATCCCGGCCTCGTGGACGCAAGCGAGGCCGTCCGCCACCTGGGCAGCGAGCTCCGCTGCAACCTGGAAGTCGAGCGGGCCGCGCGCGATCCGCTCCGCCAGGGACTCGCCCTCGCAGCAGGCCATGGAAATGAAAAGGACGCCTTCCCGGGTCTCGCCGACCTCGTGGACGGGGCACAGGTTGGGATGCCGCAGGGCCGCGACGACCTCGGCCTCGCGCCGCAGGAGACGCCGCTCCTCCCCGCGCAGGGGGCGGTCGGAAACGAACAGCTTCAAGGCCACCGGGCGCCCGAGGTCGAGATCCTGCGCCTTGTAGACGTCGAAACCCCGCTCCCCGCGGCCAAGCCATTCGAGGAGCCGGAAGTGGGAGACCGAGGCTCCCACGGAGAAGGCCGGACGGACGGCGACGCCGAAAGGCCCGGACGGACTGTCGTCCGGCGCTTTCGTCTGGCTGGTCAGCCGGCGCAGCGCGAAGCCCATACCTGGAAGGTGGGAGGACCCACGGAGAAATTTCAGGCGCCTACAGCACCATGCGGCCCGCGGCCGTGGCCCAGCGCCGCGGATCGGCGAAGAGGAGCAACGGCTCGCGCAGGGCGCGGAGCTCCGCGCGCGCCCCGAAGGGGAAGCGGTAGCTCACCCGCGAGCCGTCGACATAGAGCCAGCCCGCCTCCATCTGCGACTCGACCACGAGCTCCGTGCCGGGCGCCAGGAAGCCGCTCGCCAGCCGGAAATCCACCCCCGTCCGGCGGTAGAGCTCGCGCGCCCGGAACTGCAGCCGCCGCGAGCGCAGCGGCATGATCGCGCCCCCCGACGAGCGGATGCCGGCGGTCGAGCCGGCCGCGGTCGAAACCCACAGGCCCGAGGACCGGTGCGTCTCCGCATGCCGCCCGAGGCGCACCAGGTAGCGGCTCGTCGCAGCCGGGTGCTGGTGCGCGAAGAGAACGTCGTTGAGCGCCGGCTCGGGCAACGTCACCCCGTCGAGAACGACCGCGAGCCGGGTGACCTGCACCGGCCGCAGGCTGCCGGCGGCGATCGCGTCGAGCGTCCTGGGGATCGTCGAGCGCTGGGCGAGAGCGAGATAGCCGACGCTGTCGCGCGGCGCCGAGTTGACGCCGAGGAGCGTGCCCGTCTTGACGAAATGCGAGGCGGTGAGGAGCGTGCCATCGCCGCCGACGCTCACGACGAAGCGGGCGCGGGCCAGGGCCGCGCGGGCCGCCTCGTCGGGATTGACGTCGACGACGAGCGGCTCGACGCCGTGGCCCTTCAGGCCGGCGAGCAGCGTGGCGAGCGTGCGGTCGTGCTCGGCTGCGGCCGGCCCGACCGTCCGCGCCACCTGCCGGCCGCTCTTCGCGAGCCGCGCCGCGCTGCCGGGACGCGCCAACATCGGGGTCTTGACGACCACCACGCAAGGGGCCAGTGGCGTTCCGGGTTCGATTGGCACCGGGGGAAGATATCCGATCTATCCGCCTATCCGCGCCGCGATCTCGCGCTCAGCCTCGCGTCGCCTCCCTCTGTGCCTCGATGTTCTACGTGCTACAATGTCCGTTCCTGGAGGATCCAATGGAGCAACGAGTGAGCCTGCGGGAAGTCAATCAGAACCTGACCCGCTACGTAAAGGCGGCGGAAGCCGGAGAGCGGATCGTCATCACCCGGCGCGGCAAGCCTGTGGCGCTTCTCTCCCCTGTATCCAGCCAGGAGCGGTCTCTGAGCCCGGAGCAGGAGGAGGCTCTGGAACGCCTCCTCAGCCAGAGCCATCACCTCGGAGGTCGAGCCCCGTCGCGAGATGAGCTTCATGAGCGTTGAGCGGCTCAGCCTCGACGCCAACATTCTGTTCTACACGATCGACGCGGATGCCGGAGAGCGCCAGGAGAGAGCGCGGGAAATCGTGCGCCGAGCCGCACTGGCCGACTGTTTTCTGACCCTGCAGACGCTCTGCGAATTCTTCGCCTCAACTACCCGCAAAGGCAAGCTCACCCCCGCCCAGGCAGCGGCTCACGTCGAAGACTGGCAGTCATTGTTCCCGGTGGTGGCTGCCACTCCTGGAAGCCTCCGTCTTGCAATGCGAGCCGTAGAGCAACACAACCTCTCGTTCTGGGATGCCATGCAATGGGCGGTTGCCAAGCAGGCCGGCGCGACGCTGCTGTTGAGCGAGGACCTGCAACACGATCGCGAGCTGGAAGGCGTCCGCTTCCGGAACCCTTTCGTGGTCGAAGATCCTTTCGGAACATGACACCAGAACAAGTCCCAACAGCTCAAACCGCCGGCCGGACCGAGCCGCGAGCGCATATTTAATCTGCCCGGCCGAGGATCCGCGCCGCGATCTCGCGGGCCATGATCTGGCTGCCCTTGGCATTCACGTGGCAGCAACCGTCGAAGTAGAGGGGCTCCTCCATCTTCGCGAAGATCCGGGTGAGGTCGTGGAACTGGACCCCGGACGCGGCGAGGCCTTTGCCGGCTTCGATCAGCAGGGGGTACCCCCTTTCGGCCGGCCGCTTATAGGGATGGTTGGGATCGATGGCGACCTTGCGCTCGGCCTGGCCCATCGGCTTCGAGCCGGCCACGTACTGGTTGGGCTGGAGAAAGTGGAAGTAGGGGATGCCCCGCGCGCGGCAGATCTCAGCCATGAGCACGGCGCTCCTGGACCACATCGCGACCAGCTCGCGGTAGATCTTCCGGCCACGCGCGTGATAAGGAAAACCAGGTCCGTTGACGGCGAACGAGGGGCCCGAGTGCCTCTCCGCGAGGAGCTCCCGGTCGAGCTCGCCCACCCGCCTGCCGAGGCGCCGGTCCCCCGCCTGCCAGATCACGTGGCAAACGCTGCTCCAGGCGAAGGCGCCGCCGCAGAGGCCGGCCCAGCTCGCGCGCCGGCTTTCGAGGTAGGCGATCTCACCCGCGGTCCGGAGCATCCGCGGCGCCAGCACCTCCGAAGCGATGACGTTCCAGGAGCGCGGATAGAACGGATTGACTCCCACACTCAGGTTCTCGGCCATGGGCAAGGCCACGTCGTTGAAGCCGTCGAGGGTGAGGACCAGATCGAAGCGCCCGCCGCGGGCCAGGGCATAGTCGAGGGCGAGGAGGCTCTGCGGCTGCTTGTAGCCGCCGAGGGCATAGCACTCGAGCCACAACCGTTTCCCTTGCGCCTGCGGCAGCCGGCTCAGCTCGCGGGCGAGGACATCCCAGCCTTCGTGGCAGAGGAGCATGGCCATCGAGCCGCCGAAGAGGCCGACGGTGAAGAGCGGCTGATCTGCCGGCAGAGGCTCGCGCTGGACGCGGGAGAAGCCCTCGGGCGAGACCGAATCCCCCTTGCCGTCGGGATCGAGGACGAAGCCCAGGAAGGGGTGGATCACCGTTCCCGTGAACAGGGTCAACGCGGCATGACCCTCGCCCCGGACCTCGCCGCCCGCCCGTGCCGCGGCTTTCCGGCCGGCCGCGGCCCGCATCCCGGCCAGCCGCGAAGGCCGCGCCCACGCGCTGGCCGTCGCCGACAGCGACAGGAAACCGGCCAGCTCGGCGAAAGCCCAGACCCCCAGGGCAAGGAGAAGGGAGAAAAGGACCCGCTTGCGGCGCATGCTATTGCTACGCATGCTGACCGCGCCGCGTCTAGCGCCTACATCGGCGCTTGACCCGCCCGACTGCTTTTGCGACCCTTGGACCGTGCACCCCTGGAGCCTGTCGAATCCGTGGCTGCGGCTACTGCTCCGGCTGCCGCTCGCGCTCGCCATGATCACCTCCGGGATCCTCAGGACGATCCCGGTCCAGATGCCCCCGCTCCAGGGATTCGATCTCGTGCGGCGGCTCGGCGAGCACACCCAGGGAGAGCTGCTGTGGACGTTCGTCGGCGCCTCTCCCGTGTTCCAGTCGTTCACCGGCCTGGCAGCCCTGTTCGGCGGCGTGCTGCTGCTCTTCCCCCGCACGGCCCTGGCGGGTGCCCTGATCTCCGCCGCGAACCTGGCGATGGCGATCACGCTGAGCGTGACCTACGACCTGCCGTTCAAGCTCTACCTGTCGTGCCTGTTCGCCCTCGCCCTTCTCCTGATCGCTCCCGACCTGCGCCGGCTGGCCGACCTGATCCTCCTCGGCCGTGCCGTGGAGCCCGTCCCGGAGCCGCCCGCCGGGCGGCCCGAGCGGATCGTCCTTCTCGTGGGCCTGCTCGCGATCGCCGTCAGCGTCGCCGTGGCCGCGGCGCGCTACCGGCAGCTCCATCCACCGGAGCCGCCTCTCTACGGCGTCTGGACGGTGGAAGAGCTGACCGTCGACGGCGAGAAGTCCACCGACCCCCGCCGCTGGCGCTGGGCCGTCTTCCAGGACCCCGGCGCGCTCGACGTCGAGCTCTGGATCGGAGCGCGCAAGAGATACCCGCTCGAACTGGACATGGAAAGGAAGACGATGCGCCTGGGCCGGCAGGGAGAGCTGTCGTTCGCCGAGCCCGAGCCCTACGCGCTCGTCCTCGACGGGCGCCTGGACGGCCGGCGCGTGCACGCGAAGCTGAGCAGGATCGGATTGCAGACTCCGTGGTTCCACTGGATCGTCGAGCCGGAGTGGACGCTCTATGACTGAACCGCGAGCCCGCTGGAGCCCGGCCACGCGGATCGCCTTCCGCTTCGCGTTCGCCTATTTCTTTCTCGGCTTCGTTCCCATGATCCTGAACTGGCTCCCGTTCAGCGATCTTCTTCTGGAGAAGTACAACGACTTCTGGGACGCCGTCGTGGTCTGGTTCTACGACGACGTCCTCCGTCTCCCGCACGAGATCGACTTCCCGGGCCTCGGCGTCACCAACAGCACCTACGGCTCGATCCTGTTCCTCGGCTACCTGGCGGTGGCCGTGGCGGCCACGGCGATCTGGTCGATCCTCGACAAGAAGAGGGAGAGCTACGAGCGCCTCCACGCCTGGCTGCGTTTCCTGCTCCGTTACTCGCTGGCCTTCCTGATGATCCTCTACGGGACCATGAAGGTGATCCCCGCGCAGATGACCGCCCCGCCGCCTCTGCGCGTGCTCCTCGCACGAACCGGAGACCTCCCGCCGAACAGCCTGCTGTGGTGGACCGTCGGCGCCTCGCCCCCCTTCGAGACGTTCACCGGCCTGGCCGAGCTGCTGGGCGGCGTGCTGCTCCTGCTCCCCCGGACGACGCTCCTCGGCGCGCTGATCTCGGCCGGGAACATGCTCCTCGTCTTCCTGTTGAACATGTGCTACGACGTGCCGGTCAAGCTGCCATCGCTGCACATGCTGGTGAAGGCCCTGATCCTGATCGCTCCCGACATGCGGCGGATCGCGAACGTCCTTCTTTTCAACCGCAGGGCGGAGCCGTCCCGGATACCGCCGCTGTTCAAGAACAAATGGATCAATCTGATCCCGCACGCCTACCTGCTCGTGATGGGATTGTACGCGGTCCATGGGGGCTTCAACCGCGCCTCCACGCAATATGAGCTCTTTCATCCGCCGCGCCCGCCGCTGTATGGAGCCTGGACGGTGGAGAGCTTCGCGCGCGATGGCAGGGAGGTGCCGCCCTTCGCCGAGCCGGACCGGTGGCGGCTGGTCCTCATCGAAAAGCCCGGCGCGCTCTCGGTCGAGATGGCAGGATCGATGAAGAGCTATCAGCTCGAGCTGGACACGGCAAGGAAGACGATGAAGCTCAGCCCCATCCAGGCGACGTTCTCCTTCGCTCAGCCGGAGAAGGACGTGATCGTCCTGGACGGCCGGTTGGAAGGCCGCAGGGTGCGAGCGAAGCTGCGCAAGATGCCGCTCATCCGCAGGACGACCTAGAGCCTTCGAGAGACTCTGGCGCCGCTTACTTGATCGTCTTCGCTCGATTCAGGAATTGGTAGTAGCTCGCCCAATCGAGGAGATGATCATCGGGCTTGATCAGAGGATCCGCCGGCTTGCTCCTCCCCGCGTTTCCCATATCCGTCGTGCATCCGCCTTCATCCCAGGTGTTGACGCGGTCCTCGCCGGAACCTGGAACCCGCGTGCCTGGAGGCTCGGAATCATCGAAGCGGAGCTTTCCCAGCCCATGGATCAGCTCGTGGGTGACGATGTGCGAGCTCCTGATGTCCGGGTCTCCCGGGATGAGGATGACCGGCATCTTGTCGAAGTTGCCGGCCACCCGGTCGACGCGCTCGCCGTATCTGACGTCCCGGAACGAATCGACGAAAAGGATCAGAAGGAGGTCCCTGGGCCGCCCCGCCCGTCTCCAGAGCTGCGGGTAGATTCTGTCGACCTCTTCCCTGTGCTCGTCCGGGCTGACGGCATCCGCCTGGGAAAGCTTGCCGGCGATCGTCTGCGCCTCCACAGCCCGCAGCGGAATTTCCTGGAAATTCAGCCGAATGCAATAGCGCTCGAACCACGAGGAGGTCTCCTGGAGCTTCCTGGGGATGCTCATCGGATCACTCCATTGTCCTCCGACCCGTGCCCAATAGATCGGGATCGAAATCCTTTCGGGTACCGGGAGCACAATGGGATCCTCGCACGCTCTCTTCCGCGGGATCTGGCGATTGGATTTGGTATTGTAAAAGCGGTCGTCTTGCCGATGTGCGAGGAAGTTGCCTTGGCACATCCGGATCTCACCTGCCAGCTCGCCCTCTTCAGGCGGTGGCGGCCGCCGCGGCCCCGGACTACCGCCGTCTTGGCACCCGAGCACGCCCGCTGCAAGAATCACGAGCATGACTGCCCTCGCCTTGAGCCTCCGGTAGAGGTCGTCAGGCACGTTTCGGATCTGCACCGTCACAGCCATGCGCGAAGCTTTGCATACGCCGCCCATTTCAACCAGCCCCCAAACGGCTCGGGCTGCATTCCGGACGGCTCGGGCAGCCGTACGGACAGCTCGGACGGCGGTACGGACCGCTCGCGCGGCGGTACGAGCGGTTCTGGTGGCCGTTCGAACGGCTCGGGCGCCGGTACGGACGCCTCGGACAGCCGTGCGAACGACTCGTACATCCGTATGGACGGTTGGTACGTCCGTACGAACGACTCGCACATCGGTACGGACGGCTCAGGAGGCCGTACGGACGGCTCGGGGGACTGTACGGACGGCTCCCACCTGTGTACGAGCGGTTCCCACCTGTGTGCGAATGGCTCGCACCTGTGTGCGGACGACTCGTACCCGCGTTCGAGCCGCTCGTACCTGCGTACGGACCGTCCGTGCCGATGTACCGGAAGCTCGTACGCCGGTCCCGACAGCTCAAAACGCGGTACGAGCGGCTCGCGTCCCGATCCGGACCGTCCGTACCGCTGTACGAGCCCCCCGGGCGGCCGCCCGGGAGGCTCGTACCCGGGAACGGCTATACTGCCGCGCTGTCCGACGACTGAAAAACTGTGTGGCCCACAGGAGACTTCATGAACGACCACGTGGCAGCGCTGATGGCCGACGTCAAGGCCAAGAACCCGGCCGAGCCGGAGTTCCACCAGGCAGTCCAGGAAGTTGCAGAGTCGCTGACTCTCGTCCTCGAAAGGCACGCGGAATACCGGCATGCGCGCATCCTCGAGCGCCTCATCGAGCCCGAGCGCGTCCTCATGTTCCGCGTCCCCTGGCAGGACGACCGCGGCGACATCCACGTCAACCGCGGCTTCCGCATCGAGATGAACAGTTGCATCGGCCCCTACAAGGGCGGCCTGCGTTTCCATCCCTCGGTCAACCTCGGCATCCTCAAGTTTCTGGCCTTCGAGCAGGTCTTCAAGAATTCGCTCACCACCCTCCCCATGGGCGGCGGCAAGGGGGGCTCGGATTTCGATCCCAAGGGCAAGAGCGACAACGAGGTCATGCGCTTCTGCCAGAGCTTCATGACCGAGCTCGCCCGCCACATCGGCCCGAACACCGACGTCCCGGCCGGCGACATCGGCGTCGGGGGGCGCGAGATCGGCTACCTCTTCGGCCAGTACAAGCGCCTGCGCAACGAGTTCTCCGGCGTACTCACCGGCAAGGGCATGAACTGGGGCGGCTCCCTGATCCGCCCGGAGGCCACCGGCTACGGCTGCGTCTACTTCGCCCAGGAGATGCTCGCCACCCGCGGCCAGACCCTAGCCGGCAAGACCTGCCTGGTCTCCGGCAGCGGCAACGTCGCCCAGTACACGATCGAGAAGCTCCTCGATCTCGGCGCCAAGCCCGTGACCGTCTCGGATTCCAATGGCTACGTCTGTGACGAGGCCGGCTTCGACCGCGACAAGCTCGCCTTCCTCATGGATCTCAAGAACGTCCGCCGCGGACGCATCAAGGAGTACTCGGACAAGTACAGCACCGCCACCTACTTCCCAATGGACTCGAACCCGGACCCCAACCCGCTCTGGAATCACAAGGCCGATTGCGCCTTCCCCAGCGCCACGCAGAACGAGATCAGCGGCGCCGACGCCACGAACCTCCTACGCAACGGCGTCTACCTGGTGGCCGAGGGCGCGAACATGCCCTCCTCGATCGAGGCGGTCAACCAGTTCGTGGACGAGAAGGTCCTTTTCGGCCCGGGCAAGGCCGCCAACGCCGGCGGCGTCGCCACCTCCGGCCTGGAGATGTGCCAGAACAGCATGCGCTACAGTTGGTCGCGCGAAGAGGTGGACGAGAAGCTCCACCGCATCATGAAGGACATCCACAAGGCCTGCGTGGAGACCGCCGACCGCTTCGGAACTCCCGGCAACTACGTCAACGGCGCCAACATCGCAGGGTTCCTCAAGGTGGCGGATGCGATGATGGATCAGGGGCTGGTGTGAGCCCCTCACCCCCTGGCCCCCTCTCCCATCGCACTCCCGCCCACCGGGAGAGGGGGAAAAAGCAAGCAGATTTGCATAACCTCAGGGCGGGGGCGCCCCTCTCCCGGGCGGGGGGAGTGCGATGGGAGAGGGGATGGGGGTGAGGGGTCCGGACCGCAGCCACGCCGCCTACCAGGACCTGATGCGCTATCGCATCCTGGACATCCTCCTGGTAGCCACGCCCTACGACAGCTTCCTCTTGGAGGAGGCGGGCGAGCTGAGCGAGCGGCTGGCGGGCGAGTTCCGCAACCTGGACGTGCACTATGCCCCGGGCCTGACGGTCGCATCGACCGGCACCGAGGCCATCGAGATCGCCAAGCGCCAGCGGTCGATCAACCTCATCCTGACCACCCCCCACGTGGCCGACATGGACGCGGCCGAGCTGGCCCGCCGGGTGCGTGAGTCGGGCATCCGGCGCGACCTGCCCGTGGTCCTCCTGGCCTGGGACACGAGCGAGCTGCAACCCCAGACCTCCCGCGGCCCGGCTCTCTTCGAGCGCGCCTTCCTCTGGCAGGGGGACGCGCGCATCCTGCTCGCCATCGTCAAATCGGTCGAGGACTGGCGCAACGTCGAGCACGACACGGGCTCGTCGGGCGTGCCGGTCATCCTCCTCATCGAGGACGACC